>DPCK01000040.1 GCA_003516285.1 Lutibacter sp.
AATTTTATATAAATAATTTTAAACTCCTTGTTTAGTTGTGTTAAATCTTTTATAATTTACTGTTTATAAAAGTTCATTTCATCTATGTACTTCCACACATTTGATGGAAGCATAATGCTAATGTCTTTTTTGTTCTTTATTGCTTTCCGTATAAATGTTGATGAAATTTCAACAATTGGTGCATTTATGCTATGAATTTTAGGATGGTTTAAAAATTGTGAATCAATATTTTCTTTGGAAATTCGCGGATAAATATATAACTCGTAATTTTTTAGGATGGTTTCATAGTTTTTCCATTTCTGAAATCCCTTCAAATTGTCTTCGCCCAACAGCAAACAAAATTGGTGTTTTGGAAATTTCTCTTCAATATGAATCAACGTATTGATTGTGAAATTTGGTTCGGGAAGGTTAAATTCAATATCAGATGTTTTTAATTTCGGGTAATTTTCAACGGCAATATTTGCGATTGCCAATCGGTGATAATTGCTTAACAGGGTTTCTTTAAGTTTAAACGGACTTCTTGGCGTTATCACAAACCAAACCTCATCCAAATCAGAAAATTCTGTCATATAATTGGCAATAATCATATGCCCGATGTGAATTGGGTTAAAAGTGCCAAAAAATAATCCGATTTTCATTATAGTTGAAGTTATAAGTTTCTTATTATATCCAAATCGAACTCCCTTTTCTTGGGAAAGGGCAGGGGATAGGATCATAAATCATAAATCTAGCTCACAAACTTTTTTACCAAATTATAAGCTTCTTCTTTTGCTTTATTCAAGTCATCATTCACCAGAATAACATCAAAATCCTTGGCAAATTTTAGCTCTTTTTCAGCCTTTTTAACACGTTCTTTTATTTTTTCTTCACAATCGGTATTTCGGTTTCTAAGGCGGCGTTCCATTTCGTCTATTGACGGACTTTTGACAAAAATAGCCAATGTTTGTTTAGGAAATTTATTTTTTATGCTCAAGCCACCAACAACATCTATATCAAAAATGACATTTTTTCCCGATGCCCAAATTCGTTCAACTTCCATTTTTAATGTGCCGTAATAATTGTTTTCGTAAACCTCTTCCCATTCAATAAAATCACTTTTTTTAACGTGTTTTTTAAATTCTAGCAAAGACATAAAATAATAATCTTTTCTGTCAATTTCTTTTCCTCTTTTTGGTCGCGATGTTGCCGAAATGGAAAAATCTAAATTTAATTCAGGTTTTCTTAATAAATGATGTACAATAGTTGTTTTACCAGAGCCTGAAGGTGCCGAAAAAACAATGAGTTTCCCCTCTTTTTTCACTGATTTTAGGTTTTATAAATGGTTGATTTCCTTTTTATTTACAATACGTTTAAGTTTTGTTCCTTAATTTTTTCAAGTTCATCTTTCATTTGCACCACCAATTTTTGCATATTCGCCAAATTGGATTTTGAGCCGATGGTGTTAATTTCCCTGCCAATTTCCTGGGTGATAAACGCCAATTTTTTGCCGTTTGAAACATCTTCATTCAATTCCTTGATAAAATATTCCAAATGATTTTTTAAACGCACTTTTTCCTCGGTAATGTCGAGTTTTTCAATATAGTAAATAAGTTCCTGCTCAAATCGGCTCTCGTCAATTTTTGTTTCCAGCTCAGCAATGGACTTTCTAAGTTTGTCCTTCACCTGTTCAATGCGCAAGGGATCCATTTCAATAATTTTTTCCAAAAGCAATTCAATTATGGAAATACGCAACACAAAATCGGCGTGCAAAACTTTGCCTTCATCAATGCGGTAATCATTAATTTTTTCAATGGTTTCTAAAATGCCATTCTCAATCTGTTTCCATTCCTGCTCATCAAGTTCCTCTCTTTGCGATTTAAAAGCATCTGGCAATCGTATGGCCATTTTTAGCAATTCAACTTCATCAGAATCCACAATATTTCTCAATTGGTTCATATATTCTTTCACCATATTTTCGTTAATTTTAGATGAATATTCCCCGCCATTGTCTTCAATATAAATTGAAAAATCTATTTTTCCCCTAACCAGTTCAGTCGCCAGTTGTTTGCGAATATCCAATTCCTTTTCTCTGTAAGAGCCAGGAACACGAACGTTTAAATCTAAATTTTTGCTGTTTAACGATTTTATCTCAATCGTGATTTTTTTAGTGGGAAGCTGAAGTACGGTTTTTCCGTAGCCGGTCATTGAATGTATCATCTAATTGTAAAATTTAAACAAATTTACGCATTTTATGTTTTGCAATAATTATTTTTAAAACTATTGATTCTTTTATTGAAAATATCCCAAAACTTCTCTATTTTTATAATTTTATATCTTATTTTTGCAGCAAATATCCTCCTATGATTGTCAAGGTTTTAGACCAAAATAATTCAATATTAAATAAATTTATATCAGAAATCAGAGATACCGAAATTCAAAAAGACAGTATGCGATTTCGTCGAAATATTGAAAGAATTGGTGAAATTATAGCTTATGAAATAAGCCAAACGTTAGATTTTCAAAACAAAGTAGTTACTACGCCTTTAGGCACCAAAATAGTTGCCGTTCCGCAAAAAGATATTGTGGTATGTTCTATTTTAAGAGCTGGTTTGCCTTTACATAGCGGACTTTTAAACTTTTTTGACGATGCGGAAAATGCGTTTATTTCCGCCTACAGAAAACACATCACAGAAATCGAATTTGAAATTAAAGTGGAATATTTTGCTTCTCCAAATTTAGAAGGCAAAACATTGATTTTAGCCGACCCAATGTTGGCGACCGGACAGTCTATTGTGGCGGTTTATGAGGGATTGAAAAAACACGGAACGCCAAAGGAAATTCATTTGGCTTGCGTTGTTGGCGCTAAACCGGGAATAGCGTACATTAAAAATCATTTTCCTGAAAACACCAAATTGTGGATTGCCACCGTTGATGAACATTTAAACGAAAAAGGATATATTGTTCCCGGTTTGGGCGATGCAGGCGATTTATCTTTTGGAATTAAATTATAAAAAATAGACTGAAAACGATACCAGCAAAAAGGCATATAAAATCATATTTCTAATAATTTTTGATTTAATATGATGCATTAAATTTGCAACAATCACTACAGAAGGAAAAATTACAAAAAACAGCTCAGAACCATTTTTTGTTGGTGCCAAAACAACGATGGTTATCGAAATTAAAAAATGGTTGATCAATACATCCCAAGAAAATTTGAAATTATTTCTTACAGTCAGAACTTTTGGGGTCACTTTTAAAAGGCTCCAAAGCAACATCACAGATAAAAATATAACCGGAATTAGTAATTTTAATGACGTATAGGAACTAAAATCCAAGTTAATGTCATAACTAAATTTATTGTAAAAAAAAGCGGCGCTTTCAAAATAAAGGCAATAAGTAAAATAGATCAGCATTGGCGTTAAAAAGCCCACCAAAGGAATAAACAAATTTTTAACCGTCAATTTTTGATGAATAATCATTCCAAGATATACCAACAATATAAAAAAGATACTCCACGAAAAAAGCAGTGTTGCAATACCAATCCAAAAACAGGCGTCAAAGAGCTTCAATTTGGTGTCAACGCCAGATCTTAAACTGTAAATTTTTCGAAATCCCAGCATCAAAGCAAAGTTTGCCAAAATGATTATGTAAGAAAACATCGCCTCAGGAAAAGTTCCCAATAAAAAAACCATCAAAAGCAATGCGTACGAATTATCTTTTGTCAACTTGTTTTTTTTGACAATAAAATTTACAATCATCAGCAATAAGGCAATAAAAATGAAAAAAGAAATTCTTTTTANNCCGGTTTAGTTTTACTGAAAAAATTTGCTATCATTGCTATATTTTATACTTTTGCCTGTAAATATAAATAAGTTATGATTGCAAACAATATTTTTAAAGCGATAGGTGAATTTTGTCAAAATGTTCTATTTGCGCCATACAATAGCATTCGGTCAATGGACAATTGGTGGGTTCAAAATATGGTTAGCTGGATTTTTGTTGTCCTTTTGTTTATTGCTTTATTTTACTGGTTGGGACAGTTAAAAAAATATAAAAAAGCAGGGAACGAATAATTTCTTATTTAAATTCACATTCATTTTTTTCTTTTTTAACGAAACGCAAATCCTGTGGGAAGCAAAAATAAACTCAAAAGATTTCGTGAAAACGAAACATTTTCCAATGTCATTCAACCAACACGAAAAGAAGTTATTGATGGTTTCACCTTAAAAGGAAATTGGCACACACTTTTTAACAACAGCAACCCCATTGTGCTGGAATTGGGCTGCGGAAAAGGCGAATACACCATTGCGCTGGCACGTAAAAATCCGAATATCAATTATATTGGCGTTGATATTAAAGGAGCGCGTTTTTGGCGCGGAGCCAAAATAGCTTTGGAAGAAAAACTAACCAATGTGGCTTTTTTAAGATCTCAAATTGAGTTGATAGATTTACTTTTTGTTGAAAACGAAGTAGATGAAATATGGATTACTTTTCCCGATCCCCAAATTAAATATACACGCACCAAACACCGACTCACCAATACGGAATTTTTAAAAAAATACCACCATATTTTAAAACCTGAAGGGATTGTTCATTTAAAAACGGACAGTGAATTTATGCACGGTTACACGTTGGGCTTGCTTCACGGTGAAGGCCATGAAATTATTTATGCTCACCACGATATTTATAAAAATTACCATGCGCCCGAAGAAGTAACTTCAACCCAAACCTTTTATGAAAGTCAGTATTTAGAAGTAGGAAAGCCTATCACTTATATTAAATTCAGACTTCGATATTAAAAAGTTTATAGAAAAGAGAAACTAGAATAGAGTAAAAAGACAAAAAAGTTTAACTTTCGGCTTTAACTTTTAATAGAAGTGATTTAAACTTTTTATA
>DPCK01000033.1:0-10117 GCA_003516285.1 Lutibacter sp.
TTCATATTGTGAACATTAACAACGGTGAACGCCTTGAAACATACGTTATTCCGGGACCAAGAAAAACCGGTGAAATTACCCTAAATGGCCCGGCAGCCAGAAGAGTTTCCAAAGGCGATATCATTATCATTATTTCATACGGCATCTTGGATTTTGAAAAAGCGAAATTATTTAAACCAACGTTAATTTTCCCCAACGAAAACGACAATACGTTAACATAAATTGACCAACAGATTAAAAAAAATTAGTTATATCACACTCCCAATAGCCTTGGGAGTTTTTTTAATTTGGTATTCCGTATCAAAATTTTCGCCTTCCGACATTCAATCCATTAAAACATCCTTTAAAACAGCCAATTATTGGTGGGTGGTTTTGTCACTTTTTTTTGGGATTTTAAGTCATTTGTCACGGGCTTATCGATGGCAATTTTTATTGGAACCTTTGGGCTACAAACCTAGGTTTGCCAATAGCGTTATGGCAGTTTTAATCGCCTATTTACTTAATTTATTCATTCCGCGTTCAGGTGAAATTGCCCGTGCAGCCACAATAAAAAAATACGAAAATATTCCTTTCGAAAAAGCAATTGGAACCATTGTGGCAGAGCGCGTTGCCGATGTCATTATGCTGTTTTCAATAACAGGAATCGCCTTTTTTTTACAAACAGAATTAATGGGCAGCTACCTGTTTAAAGAAGATGAAGAAAGTAGCATTTATCTAAAAATTGCGTTTTTAGTACTATTCCCGCTCATAGGAATTGCAACCTATTATTTTATCAAAAAATCCACACATCCATTTATGGTCAAAATACATACTTTCATAAAAGGATTGCTCGACGGCATAAAAAGTATTATTACCATGAAAAAGAAATGGCCGTTTATTTTTCACACCGTTTTTATATGGCTTATGTATTTGCTTATGTTTTACACGGTAACTTTTGCCTTGCCCGAAACCACAAACCTCCCTTTTGCAGCCATTATTGTGGCTTTTGTAGTGGGTGGTTTTAGTATGGCGCTTACCAATGGCGGCTTGGGAACATATCCGGTTTTTGTTGCAAGTGCACTTATTTTGTACAACATTGAAGACAATCCGGCACGTGCTTTCGGCTGGATAATGTGGACCGCACAAACTTTAATGGTTATTGTATTTGGCGGACTTTCATTTTTGTTAATTCCGATTTACAATAGATTACGACACAAATAAATTCATAAAATTTACCTGATATTTTGGGCGTTCCCCGCCAGCTGGCGGGTCGGGTTTTTCGTTCCAAACTTTTTTCGCCAAAAAAGCGCAAAAAGGTTTTCCCCTGCAACCCCTAACGCAAAATAAATTTCGAATTTAGATTTACGATTTTTAAACTTTTAATTTCTGGCATTTAATATTTAACTTTCAACTCCCAATACTATTTAATAATAAAAAAACACATTATTCTTCCTATATTTACCTGTTCAATAAAATGTTAAAATGGCCAAAACCAAAACCTTATTTTTTTGTCAAAATTGTGGCGCCCAATATGCAAAATGGCTCGGACAATGCACCTCATGCAACGAGTGGAACACGATTGTTGAAGAAGTGATCCAATCCGAAGAAAAAAGAAATTGGAAACAGTCCAGCGCACCAAAAAAAGTCAATAAAGCCTTAAAAATCAACGATATTGCTTTAGATAAAGAAGACCGAATTTCAACCAAAAACAAAGAACTCGACAGGGTTTTGGGCGGCGGATTGGTAAAAGGCTCTATGACATTATTGGGCGGTGAACCCGGAATTGGGAAATCGACTTTGCTATTGCAAATTGCATTAACAATGCCAAAAAAAGTATTGTATGTTTCAGGAGAAGAAAGTCAGTCGCAAATAAAAATGCGCGCTGAACGACTTCAAAATTCAAACACCAATTGTTTAATATTAACAGAAACAAATACCCAAAACATTTTTAGGGCCATTGAAGAAATAAATCCGGAAGTTCTTGTAATAGATTCTATCCAAACTTTATATACCGAATATATTGATGCATCCCCGGGCTCCATTTCACAAATCAGGGAAACTACTGCCGAACTGATTAAGTTCGCCAAAGAAACCGCCACGCCAGTGCTTTTAATTGGGCATATTACCAAAGACGGCAATATTGCCGGGCCAAAAGTTTTAGAGCATATGGTTGATGTGGTGCTGCAATTTGAAGGCGACAGAAATCACGCGTACAGAATAGTTCGCGCACAAAAAAACCGGTTTGGTTCAACTGCGGAAATCGGTATTTACGAAATGCAATCTTTTGGTTTGCGCGAAGTTGAAAATCCTTCAGAAATATTGATTTCCCAAAAGGAAGAAGATTTGAGCGGCACCGCCATTGCAGCAACTTTAGAAGGAATGCGGCCATTAATGATCGAAGTCCAAGCTTTGGTAAGCACCGCGGTTTACGGAACGCCACAACGATCGGCAACGGGCTACGACACCAAACGATTGAATATGCTTTTGGCGGTTTTGGAAAAACGTGCCGGATTTAGATTGGGCGCTAAAGATGTGTTTTTGAATATTGCCGGAGGNNGTGAATCGGGTAGATCAACGCATTATGGAAGCTGAAAAATTAGGATTTCACAAAATATTTATTTCAAAATTCAATAAAATCAGCGGTGCAAACCACAAAATAAAAGTGGTTAAAGTCACAAAAGTGGAAGACGTTTTCGCCAATTTGTTTTCATAAAAAAACCGAGTTAAAGCTCGGTTTTTTAAATTTTATTTATCGCAAGGTTGCCTTTTATTGACTTCAATAATGTATTTTTCCAAAGCCATTGTCATAGAAGGTGATTCGGGTGTTGGCGCTTGAATATTGCATTTTAAACCTGCATCTGTCGCCGCTTTTATGGTTGAGTTGCCAAAAACTGCAATACGAGTTTCGTTTTGTTTGAAATCTGGGAAATTCTGAAATAATGATTCAATTCCTGAAGGGCTAAAAAACACCAAAATATCGTAAAATACATTCTCTAAATCAGATAAATCGCTAATCAGTGTTCTGTAAAAAATTCCTCGATCCCACTTTACGCCCAATTCATTNNTCCTTGTATTTTTTAATGAGTTTGGCCAAATCGGCAAAAGTACGTTCGCCCACATAAATCTTACGTTTGCGATATACAACATACTTCTGTAAATAATAGGCAACAGCTTCCGATTCACAAAAATATTTCATATCATCGGGCACTGTAAAACGCATTTCTTCAGCAATTCTAAAAAAGTGATCAACTGCATTTCTGCTGGTTAAAATAATTGCAGTATAATTTTTTAAATCAATTTTTTGGGCTCTTACCTCCTTTGCAGAAACGCCTTCCACGTGAATGAACGGCCTAAAGTCTATTTTAACTTTTTGCTTTTCAGACAATTCTAGGTATGGGGAGTTCTCTGTTTTAGGAGTTGGTTGGGAAACTAAAATTGTTTTCACTTTCATAAACTTCAATTTTTTGTTTTAAATCGTTAATTTCAAAATAATTGCAAGAGGCGCTATTTCCAGTGCGCAAATGTACAAAATAAAATAAAACAAGTTGTTAACTATGAGCTTTTTATTATTTGCAAGCACCAGAATGTAACGCAAAATTAGCAAAATAATCAGAACAAAAAATGTGATTTTAAATGATAATTCTTTATAAATATTGGCATAAACACTAAGTATTAAGAAAGGCAATATCCACAATATGAGGTTGTTGAAATAGCTAACCTTGTCGTAAATAATTCTATTGAATTTGTTTTTTATATTGAAAATTTCGGCTAAAAAAAGTTCGATTAAATACCGAAAACAAAAATACAATCCCACGCCGGCAACTAACAATAAATAGCCATTAAGCGCGTTTAGCTTGGCGGAAAACTGCCACAAATTATTTGCAAAATAAAATATTAAGGCCAGCGCCAGCAATTGCACCATAAACATTAAAAATTGAAATAAATTTAGGATATCATTCTTTTCTTTATTGAAATAGATAAAAAGATATTTATTCGCGAAAAACAAAGAGGCCGTATGAAGCAATCGGTCTTTATACAAAACTTTTGCAAGTGTCAAAAAAACAAGAATTGCCAAAAAAACAAGTGAAACCCAATGATGATTTTGGTGTATTATCTCTTTCGCCTCAAACATAAAGTATGTTATTATATAAACGCAAAATTAGTGATAATTTGTTTTACCTTTGCCCCGTAATTTTAATTTATGTCGAATACGATTGTCATCATACCAACTTATAATGAAAAAGAAAATATTGAGGCCATCATCAGTGCGGTATTTTCTCAGGAAAAACAATTCGACATATTGGTTGTTGACGACAGTTCTCCCGATGGAACAGGAGACATTGTCGCCAAGTTGCAACAAGAATTTTCGAATTTATTTTTAGAAGTCAGGAAAGAAAAAAACGGTTTGGGAACTGCCTATATTCACGGATTTAAGTGGGCGATTTCAAAAAATTATGACTATATTATTGAAATGGATGCCGATTTTTCGCACAATCCCAACGATTTAATTCAATTGTATAACGCCTGTGCTGAAGATGGCGCCGATTTTTCAATAGGGTCAAGGTATTTAAACAATAAAATTAATGTGATTAACTGGGATTTTAAACGTTTGTTTTTATCGTATTTTGCCTCTAAATATGTAAGATTCATAACGCAAATCCCTATTTACGACACCACCGCAGGGTTTGTTTGCTATAAACGTAAAGTATTGGAAAATATAGCATTGGATAAAATAAAATTTGTGGGTTATGCGTTTCAGATTGAAATGAAATTTAAGGCCTGGAAGAAAAAATTTGTATATAAAGAAGTTTCCATTATTTTTACCGACCGAAAAAAAGGGACTTCAAAAATGAGCGGTTCCATTATTTCAGAAGCCGTTTTTGGCGTCATAAAAATGCGTTTGGAAAACTTGCCAAAATAAAAGAAAGAGAATATGAGTCTAGTGCTGATTAAAAATGCCCGTATTGTAAACGAAGGAAAAATATTTGATGGCGACATGTTAATTGATGGAGAATTTATTGTGGATATTGACACCTCAATTAGTTCAAAATCGGCAGATACCACCGTTATTGACGCTGAAGGAAAATATTTAATTCCCGGACTGATAGATGACCAGGTTCATTTTCGCGAACCGGGATTAACGCATAAAGCAACCATTGAATCGGAAAGTAAAGCGGCCATTGCAGGCGGTATAACTTCATTTATAGAAATGCCAAACACAGTTCCGCAAGCCACTACGCAGGAACTGCTGGAAGAAAAATTTGAAATTGCTGCCAAAACATCGTATGCCAACTATTCATTTATGTTTGGCGGCACCAATGACAATTTAGAAGAATTGCTAAAAACAAATCCGGCGAATGTTGCCGGCATCAAATTGTTTTTGGGTTCATCAACAGGAAATATGTTGGTTAATGACGAAAAAGTGTTGGAAAAAATATTTTCTTCCACAAAAATGCTCATTGCGGTTCATTGTGAAGATGAAACAACCATAAAAGCCAATTTGGAAACCTATTTGAAAGAATACGGCGATGATATTCCCGTGAAATTTCACCCCAAAATTAGAAGCGAAGAAGCTTGTTACATCTCATCTTCCAAAGCCATTAAACTCGCAAAAAAAACCGGTGCCCGTTTGCACGTTTTTCATTTATCCACCGCAAAGGAAACGGAACTTTTTTCAAACAAAAGTCCGCTAGAAAAAAAGCAAATTACCGCCGAAGTTTGTGTACATCATTTATGGTTTGACGAAAGTGATTATGAAACCAAGGGAAATTTTATAAAATGGAATCCCGCCATAAAAACAGCCAACGACAAAGAAGGCTTGTTAAAAGCGTTGCTTGATGACAGAATTGATGTAATTGCCACAGATCACGCACCTCACACCAAAGAAGAAAAAGAACAAGTTTACACAAAAGCGCCAAGCGGCGGACCAATGGTGCAACACGCTTTGCCTGCTATGTTAAAAATGTTTCAACAGGAAAAAATATCCATCGAAAAAATAATTGAAAAAATGTGCCACAATCCGGCTAAAATTTTCAAAATCGAAAAAAGAGGATTTATCAGAAAAGGATATTATGCGGATTTGGTTTTGGTTGATATTTCTTCTCCTTGGACGGTTACCAAAGACAATATTTTGTATAAATGTGGCTGGTCTCCATTTGAAGGAACCACTTTTTACTCAAAAATTACCCATACATTTGTCAATGGTAATTTGGTGTATAACAATGGTAAATTTAATGTCGACAACAATAAAGGTAAAAGACTGTTGTTTAACAGGTAGGGAAGACGGAAGACCGAAGGTGAGAGTAGATATAAGACGCGACCTGTCCGTTTTAAAAGTTTGAAAGTCAAAAAACCGCAAGACCGCAAGACAAAAACCTGAAAGTTCAAAAAATGAAAAAAATTAGTTTTATCCTTTTTTTAAGTGTTTTTTTTATGGCTTGCACCAGCAATACCATTATTAAAAAGCCGGACAATTTGATTCCAAAAAATCAGATGGAGGATTTGATTACGGATATGCTTATTGCTGCAGGAGCAGAAAATATCAAAAACGTCGATCTTGAAAGAAATGTAAATTATTTCCCTTTGGTTTTTGAAAAATACGGAATCGACAGTACACGTTTTAAAGAAAGCAATTATTACTACACTTCTCAAATTGACGACTACGAGAAAATTCTGAAAAAAGTTAATGAACGTTTAAAGGCTTTGAAAGAGAAATTAGACAATGAAATTAAATTACAGGATTCCCTTAAAAATGATTCGATGAAAAAAAATCGGGAAAATTTTAAAAAAATTCCCGAAAAATTGCGAAAAATTGATACGATAAAATAAATATTTATTTGGCGTCCCTATTAAAAATCTCACAAACATTTTCTATTGTTTCTGGAATAGATTCAAAATTAAAATTTAACTCCTTTTTTATTTTTTCTGAAGAATAATAACGTTTTTCGTGAATAGATTTTGCGGAATGTTTTGTAAGCGCGGGAGGAATATTTGTGAAAGCCGACTTCAATTTTTCAATTCTCCAGCCAATAGCGCTCATTAATTTTGTGACTTTTACAGAAGGTGGTTTTTTGCCAAAATTTTGCGCTATCTGATAAAATACTTCTTTAAAACTGCTGTTTTCAGCCACCAAGATATAGCGTTGGTTCACAATGTCGCTTTTCATAAGCAATAACATCGCTTTTACCACATCATTTACAGAAACAAATCCGGTAACGCCCTCTGTATAAAATTTAAATCCCTTATCAATTTTTGAAAATATTGCTCCGGTTCCCTGATGCCAATAACCAGCGCCCAAAATTACGCCCGGATTTACAATTACAACCGGAACGCCTTCTTGTGAGGCGCGCCAAACTTCCATTTCTGAAGCATATTTTGTCATTGCGTATCCGTAACTTACTTTCTCCATATTCCATTCGTCGGTTTCATCCATCATTTGGCTGGTGAACGATTTTTCAATGGTGGCAATAGAACTTACAAAACATAATTTTTTAACCTTATTTGCAATACAAAAATTAACAATATTTGAAGTACCTTCAACATTAATTTCGTCCATTGCCCTATAATCTTTCGAATTAAAGGAAACCAGTGCTGCGGAATGATAAACTTCTGTTACATCTTTAAAAGCTTCTTCCAAAGAAATAATATCGGTAATATCAGCTTCAACCCAATCAATTTTTTGGAAAAGATTTTCATAATCCGAAGAAAAAAAGCTGAATACATTTTTTACAGCGCGTAAATCGTTGTTTTTTCTATGAATTGCCTTTATCGCATCATTTTCCAAAGAAAGCTGATACAACAAATGCGAACCCACCAAACCTGTTCCTCCAGTTACTAAAATCATAAGACGAAAGTATAAAAAATGTTTGTTTTAAGCACGCAAAACATCGCTTTAAAAAACCAATCGCTAAAAGCCTTAACTAACAAGTAAAATTTTATCTTTGCTGAAANNTATATTGGATTTGATCCAACGGCCGATTCGTTGCATATTGGGAGTTTAGTGCCTATTATTTTGTTGATGCATTTTCAGCAAGCTGGCCATAACCCAATCGCTTTGGTTGGCGGCGCGACAGGAATGGTGGGCGATCCGTCGGGAAAATCGGAAGAACGCAATTTGCTGGATGAAGAAACTTTGGCCAAAAATGTGGCCGGCGTAAAATCGCAGCTCGCACGTTTTTTAAATTTCGACAGTAATTCTGAAAATGCCGCACAATTGGTGAACAATTACGATTGGATGAAAGAAATTTCATTGATTGAATTTGTGCGCGATATTGGCAAACACATCACCGTAAATTATATGATGGCGAAAGATTCGGTAAAAAAACGCCTGGACTCCGATTCGCAAACGGGAATGAGTTTTACGGAGTTTACCTACCAACTGTTTCAGGGCTACGATTTTTATCATTTATACAAAGAAAAAGACTGCAAACTTCAAATGGGCGGTTCCGACCAATGGGGAAATATCACCACGGGAACAGAATTAATCAGAAGAAAAGCGCAAGGTAAAGCGTATGCGTTAACCTGCAAATTAATCACCAAGGCCGACGGATCAAAATTTGGGAAAACGGCCGGCGGAAACATTTGGTTGGATGCCAACAGAACATCGCCTTACAAATATTACCAATATTGGTTAAATTGTTCTGATGAAGATGCTGAAAATTATATTAAAATTTTCACTTTTTTAGACAAACAAACCATTGAAACTTTAATTGCAGAGCACAAAAAAACACCTCATTTACGTATTCTGCAAAAGAAAATTGGCGAAGAAGTCACTATTATGACCCACGGAAATGAAGCCTACGAAAATGCCATAAAAGCTTCCAATATTTTATTTGGAAACTCAACCGCCGATGATTTAAAAACCTTGGACGAACAAACATTTTTGGATGTTTTTGAAGGCGTTCCCCAAGCGGAAATTGAACGATCAGCAATTGAAAACCGTTTAGGTATTGTTGCCGCTTTTGCCGATTATGGTTTTCTGAAATCGAATGGTGAAGTACGTAGGGCATTAAGTGAAAATTCAATATCTGTTAACAAAGAAAAAGTAAACGAAGATTTTATAATTACTAAAAACGATTTAATTGCCGATAAGTTTGTGTTGTTGCAACGTGGCAAAAAAAGCTATTTTTTGTTGAAAGTGGTGTAAATCAATTTTGACAAATGTTGAAAATAATTTAGAACGACTCCTGAAAATGGAGTCGTTTTTTTATGACATCACCATTAAATTACAACCTCTGATATCCGAATTGTCGAACCGGCCGATTACCTCAAAAGTGCCGTTGGGATACGTTATTCCCAAATCCTGCGTAGCGATAAAAGAGCAGGAGTTGATATTTGCCAAATCAATAATATTGATGCCGCCCGATTTTCCTTGAGGCAAAATGGTCAATGCATCTTCCGTATCTCGCGTTAAAATTTTCATCCAGGGCGGACATTCGAAAATGCCATTTCCTTTAGAATATGCCTGACTTAACAATTCGGTCATTCCGTATTCAGAATGAATGCTTTCAACACCAAAACCTTCTCGTAAAATTTGGTGCAATGCTGACCGAATCAATTCTTTTCGTCTTCCTTTCATACCGCCGGTTTCCATAACAATGGTGTTTTTTAGGTTAAATTTGTGTTTTTCAACCAAATCCAGCAAAGCAAAAGAAACGCCAACCAGCAATACTTTTTTATTATTTTTATCCAATTCCGTTAAATTTTGGGCCAATTCCTCTAAATTATTTAAATAAAATCCGCTTTTTTCATTTTTCGACTTTTTGATAAAATCATTGGCCATATAAATCAATGATGAACCTTCGCGTTCCAAATAAGAAGGTAACAAAGCCAAAACAGTATAGCCTTCAATGGCGCCATAAAAATGCTCAAATCCTTTGGTAAAACTTTCTTCATAAATGGACAAATCCGTCACAAAATGCTTGCTTTGTTCATTTCCTGTAGTTCCGCTGCTTAAAAATATTTGCTCTACATCAGCTTCAGAAGAAACAACTTTGTGCGATTTAAAGAATTGTATGGGTAAAAAAGGGATTTCCTCAACTTTATCAATGCCTTGAATATCAATGTGTAAATGACTTAAAAATTCTTTGTAAACCAAATTATTTTCAGCCTGGTATTGAAATATCTCAAGCGCCATTTT
>DPCK01000033.1:10304-10460 GCA_003516285.1 Lutibacter sp.
ATGATGAAATTTCTTTAGATTTTTTGCTAAATCTAATCAATGATTTACCCGACAGATATCGGCTGGTTTTTAACCTTTATGCTTTAGATGGGTATTCACATAAAGAAATTTCAGAAATGTTGCTGATTGCTGAAGGCACCTCAAAATCAAATTTAG
>DPCK01000161.1 GCA_003516285.1 Lutibacter sp.
TTAATTTTTTGGAACCGCTTGAATATGTTTTCTCTAAGTTCTGAATGTTTAATATCTTTGTCATAGTACTGTCTATTTTTCAATTATCAAATCGCTAAAAACACAAAATATTTTATAGTCCCTTATAAAAACTCGTTACCTGCAAACTGAAACCGTGTAATTTTATTTATAATTTATAATAGCCGCATTACAAACGCTTTGTTTTGTTCGCACAAGTAAGCAGGTACTCGTCGCAGACGAGCACCGGAAGGAAAAAAAGAGCTACAATAAGGTAGCTCTTTCTGCATATTAAAACTTGATTTTTAATACCGACTGCCAACTGTTTCTTTTGGCAATGATGCTCTAATAAATTCCAAATCGGCTTGAGAAAGTTCAACATCGTATGCTCCCAAATTTTCTTCCAATCTGTGAATTTTTCTAGTACCTGGAATAGCTGTTATTTCATCATTTTGACTCAAAATCCAAGCAAGGGCAATTTGTGCCTTGGTAGCTCCTTTGTCTTTTGCCACCTGGTCTATCACTTCCACAAATTTGATATTTTCTTTAATGGCTTCATCCGTATATCGTGGATGGTTTAATCTAAAATCGGTTGACTCAAAATCAGCGCTGCTTTTAATGGCTCCTGTTAAAAAACCTCTTCCTAACGGACTGTATGCCACAAAAGTAATTCCCAGTTCTTTGCAAACATCAAAAATTTCTTGTTCAGGTTCACGACTCCAAAGAGAATATTCTGTTTGTATGGCGGTTATTGGATGAACTTTATGAGCCCTGCGTATGGTTGCTGCATCAACCTCTGACAGACCAATGTATTTTACTTTTCCTTCTTTGACTAAATCGGCCATTGCTCCAACGGTCTCTTCAATTTCAACATCCTCTGCTTGTCGGTGCATATAATATAAATCAATGGCTTCTATCCCTAAATTTGTAAGACTTCGTTCGCAAGCCTTTTTAACATAATCAGGTTGCCCATTTATGCCGAGCCATTCGCCATTTTCTCCTCTCAATACTCCAAATTTTGTTGCCAAAACAACTTGATCCCACTTGCCCTCAAATGCTCTTCTTATTAGTTTTTCATTGGCTCCCCAACCATACATATCGGCTGTGTCAAAAAAATTAACCCCCAAATCAATGGCTTTGTGCAAAGTTTTAATCGATTCTGATTCGTCAAAAGAACCATAAAACTCCGACATTCCCATACAGCCCAAACCAATTCGGTTTACGTGTAGCGTACTGTTTCCTAAAATTGTTGATTTTTTCATATTATATTCTATTTATTTAGTAATTATTTGATAACAAAGGTAAAAAAAATAATAAAAAATTCTTTGCAAAAAGCAATCCAATAGTTGCAAAAAACAATCAATTACGAAATTTCAAAGGCGAAAGACTTGTGTGTTTTTTGAAAAAGTTTGAAAAATGAGCCACTTCTTCAAAACCCAAGGCAAAAGCAATTTCAGACACGTTCCATGGGGTTTGATTCAACAAAATTTTAGCCTCTTCAACTATTCTGCCATTGATGATTTCTGTTGTTCTTTTGCCGGTAGTTTCTTTCAGCACTTTGTTTAAATGATTGATGTGTATTCCCAAGGTTTTTGCATAATCAATGGGTGCTTTTAGTTGAATAGTTTGTGATTCATTTTCAATTGGAAACTGTCTTTCCAACAATTCGATAAACAAAGATGAAATTCTGCCGGAAGCATTTACTGAGTTGGTCAAACTTTTCATAGGCGTTAACTTTTGCCCAGTATGTATAAGCTCTAAAACATAATTGCGTAACAAATCATACTTGAAAGCGTAATCAGAAGACAATTCTGTATCCATTTTTTTGAAAATCAACTCTATTTCAAGGTATTGCCTATCACTCAACTGATAGACAAAATCGCTGTTGGGTTGGTAAATTGGAAGTTTATCTATCATCAATCCTGTTTTTGATTTAGACAAAAACTCTTTTGTGAACACACAGAAAAATCCTGATTGCTCTTTTGTTTGCGGAAGGTATCGATAAGGAACTTTTGGCGTAGCAAACAAAATTCCTTGTTTTTCAATGAGTACAGATTTGCCTGCAAACTCAACGAGGTTTTTGCCTTTTATCAAACTGATTTTATAATACAACCTTCGGTTGTAGGCCATTTCAGATTTATTCTTGCTGCTGTGGTAAAACTTTTCACTATCAAAAACATTGAAATGTCCTAAATCATTTGAACCATTACTCTCCAATAAAATATCAAGCTGATTACTGCTGTTGCCAAATATTTCTTTATAAAATTCTTTTATGCTTATGTTTTCCATTATTGCAAAATTCAAATAATGACAAAGATATCAATTTGAAAATGAATTTAGGTAAATGGAGAAAATTTGTTTGTGCATTTAAAAATAGAAAGTTATGACTCACGAGAATACTAAAAGCACTGCCAATATGGATTTTGCTAAAAAAGGCTGGTTTAGCGCTAAATTGAACATTTGAAATTCTAATGAACAGCAATAATAATTTGAACAAATATATTTGATCAAATTAAATTGTGTAAAATATAATTTATTTATTTATATTTGCACTGAAATTAATATATCTATGAAAGAGCAATTGAAATTAGCCGATCAGATGTGCTTCCCTATTTATCTTTTGGCGAAAGAGATTGTAAATCAATACCGCCCTATTTTGGATAAGTTAGAATTGACCTATCCGCAATATTTGGTAATGATTGTTCTGTGGGAACAGGGTAAACAAACAGTTTCCGAATTGGGAGAAAAACTCAATCTTGACAGTGGCACACTAACGCCATTACTTAAAAGATTGGAGCAAAAGAAATTCATTTCAAGAAAAAGAAAAAGTACCGATGAACGTGTCGTTGAGATTTCAACCACAGCGTTAGGAGACAATTTGCACAAAAAAGCAGTTCAAGTTCCTCAGCAACTTGCTGATTCAATATGTATTTCAATTGATGATTTTCAGAACTTAAAAATTAACATAGAGAATATTCTTACAAATATTAACAACAATATAAACAAATAAATTATGGCAACATTCAAACAAGAAGTTTTGCGTTTTTTTTATCCGCTTATTCGCAAAATGGCTAAAGGCGGTAAAAACGGAACGGTTTTAAACAATAATAATAAAACTGCACCAATAATTCCTTTTTACGAACAAAAGGCAACATTGAACAATGGAAAACCGATTGACTTTTCCACCTATGCAGGAAAGAAAGTTTTAATTGTAAATACTGCTTCAAATTGTGGTTACACAGGACAATATGCCGAATTACAAAAACTGCATGAAACATTGGGCGAAAAACTGGCTATAATTGCCTTCCCTGCCAACGATTTTAAAGAACAGGAAAAAAGTAATGACAACGAAATTTCACAATTTTGCCAACTGAATTATGGCGTAACTTTCCCGATAGCAAAGAAAGGAGTTGTAATAAAAAAAGAGGAGCAACATCCTGTTTTTAAATGGCTTACAAACAGCAAAGCAAATGGCTGGAACAACCATCAGCCCGATTGGAATTTCAGTAAGTATGTGATTGACGAGAAAGGAAATCTCACAAATTATTTCGGGCCTTCAATTTCGCCTTTGGACAATGAATTTTTGAAAGCAGTTGAATAATTACGAGTAAATGCAACCTTTCTAAATAAGTTACCATCAGCATATAGCCGTGTATCGCAACTAACAAATGGCCTAAAATAAGAAAAAAAATGTCGTTTCTTGTCACAAAACGATTTGACTTTCCGAGACTTGAGTTTTCTAAGTTGTTCCAAGTTATTTATCAGCCAACAGCACAAAAAAATGAAGTTTTAGTCTATATGGGCATTTTTGTTTTTGCCACAAAGAAAAATCCTGCCCAAGACACTTAAAAAGGCCTAATTCCAAGATATTATTAATCCTCAACATCTTCTGAAATTTTTTGATTTTTTCCAATAACTCTTTCTCGGTGCTGCTTTCCCCATGTAATCATGGCATCCAAAACCGCATTGAGCGACCTCCCAGACGCTGAAAGTTCATATTCTACCTTAACCGGTATGGTGCTCTGAACAGTTCTGGTTATTATGCTATTGATTTCCAGATCCTTCAATTCTTTGGATAGCATACGAGGCGTGATTTTGGGAATTTCTCTTTCCAATTCCTTAAATCGTTTCTTCCCATAAAGCAAAGAACCTATTATGGGCAGTTTCCATTTTCCGTTCAGTACATTCATGGTGTCATTAATGGCTAACACAAACTCGCCTGAACACTTCTTTATTTGCGTTAATTGTGATACGTTACTCATTTGATATTCTATTTTATTGAGATATACTAAAGTATAGCACTATACTTTGGTGTATTGGTTACTAAAGTATAGCAAAAGTACGTATATTTGAATTATTAAAATTAATTTCACTAAAAAATAAAACAATGAGTAAAATTTTTATCACCGGAGCAACAGGACAATTAGGAAAAGCAACTATTGGCTTTCTGTTACAAAAAGGAATTGCAGCCAATGAGATTTCAGCATTGGCGAGAAATGAAGGTAAGGCAGCAGCATTAAAATCTAAAGGAATAAATGTAAAAATAGGCACCTATGATGATGTTGATTCCCTGCACTCGGCAATGCAAGGTATAGAAACGATGCTTCTGATTTCTTCCAGCGAAATGACCAAAAGCAGAGCGATCCAGCACATCAATGCGATCAAAGCTGCAAAAGAAAATGGCGTGAAGAATATCATCTATACCGGTTTTATGCGAACCCATGAAGACCCAGAATCTCCACTTTGGTTTATAGCCGAAGATCATGTGGAAACCGAAAAATACCTTAAAGAATCTGGAATTACCTATACCATTTTTGCAAATGGTTTTTATATGGATATGTTGATGGATTATGTGGGGGAACAGATATTGGAAAGCAAAACCATTTTTGTTCCGGCAGGCGAGGGAAAAATAAATTTTGTGCTGCGTAACGAAGTTGCTGAGGCACTTGCTAATGTGCTAACTACAAACGGGCACGAAAATAAAACATACAACATCGGTATCGAACAACCAGTGTCGTTTGTGGAAATTGCCAATTACATTTCAGAACTTACCGGAGTTGCAATCAATTATGTTTCTCCCGAACCCGAAGTTTATCTGCAAACCTTATTGAAATATGGTGTTCCGGAGGATTACGCACGTATGTTTACAGCATTTGCAGTTGCTTTTGCTGCCGATACTATGAATGTTTCTACAATTGATTTAACACAACTACTAGGCCGTAAACCCACTACAGTTAAAGAATATCTTTCGTCAAAATTTAAAAAATAGAAAATTATTAATACTGAAAGATTAAACTAAAATTCGAACACTCTAAAAAATTATTCCCATGAAAAATGTTTTTGTTTTTATATTAAGTTTTGCAATGTTTGCAGCACACGCTCAAAAGATAGTGTCTTATACGGATGGCAATCAGAAACTTGAAGGCATTATCTATAGCCCTAAAAAAGATGTTGCCAACGGAAGTGCTGTGTTACTTCTTCCCGCTTGGATGGGAATTGATAACAACGCA
This sequence comes from Lutibacter sp., assembly GCA_003516285.1. Taxonomy (GTDB): domain Bacteria; phylum Bacteroidota; class Bacteroidia; order Flavobacteriales; family Flavobacteriaceae; genus Lutibacter. Next base: position 5,508 of record DPCK01000161.1, read on the forward strand.
AAAGAAAATGCCGAAGAATTGGAGAAATTAGGTTATAAAACCTTTGTAGCTGATATTTATGGAGTTGATAAAAGACCTAAATCTCCAAATGAAGCAGCAGCAATTGCTGAATATTATAAAACTAATATTAAAGAATATCAAAATAGAATTCAATTAGCTTTGAATGAATTAATTAAGGAAGGAGCTAATCCAGATAAAATAGCGGTGATTGGTTATTGTTTTGGAGGAACTGGAGCTATTGAAGCAGCAAGAACTAATATGAAAGTTAGCGGAGCAGTTTCTTTTCATGGTGGCTTAGGAAGAGACTCATCAAGAACAATTGAACCAATTTTAACAAAAGTTTTAGTGCTCCATGGCGCAGATGACTTTTTTGTGCCTGAACCTGAAATAAAAGCTTTTCAAGATGAAATGAGAACCGCAAAAGCTGATTGGCAAATGACCTGCTATGCTAATGCCGTACACGCTTTTACCCACAAAGATGCAGGTAATGATAATAGCAAAGGTACTGCTTACAATGAAAAAGCCGCCAAAAGATCATGGCAGGCAATGTTGATTTTTTTTAAAGAAATTTTTAAATAATAGAAATCTTACTTTTGGTTTTGCCAACTAAAATTTTCCATTAAGCTACTCTCATCACAAACTAATAAGCTTGATGCGATTCTTTGGAAAAAATAAAATAAATATCTACAGATGAAAAAGAAAATTTATAAAAAATACATCAGCAACAATAATAGGTATGACCACATTAAATCAACTTAAGGCATTTACGGATGCTTTACCCACACAAAGCAAGAAAATGCCGGTACTGTTTACCTCTCACGGAAACCCAATGGATATTCCTGTTTCAAGAAGTGACAGGGAATTTTGGCAAAAGCTTTATGATTTAGGAATTAATCTTCAAAAAAATTATGAAGTAAAAGCTGCATTGGTTGTATCAGCACATTGGTGTACTAAAGGCACTTTCGTAAATGTTTCTCCTGATCAAAAACAGATTTACGACTATTATGGTTTTCCCGAAGAATACTACAAAGTGTATTACAATGCCAAAGGTTCGCCCGAAATTGCCCGCGAAGTAAAGAAAATCGTTCCTTCTGTTTCCGAAACAACCGATTGGGGATTAGACCACGGTGCGTGGCCTATGCTGATGCACTTATTTCCCGATGCCAATATCCCTGTTTTTCAGTTGAGCATTGACTATTACGCCAAACCCGAATATCATTATGAGTTGGGCAAACAATTAAAATCTTTGCGTAACAAAGGCGTGTTAATTATCGGTAGCGGTGCGCTTATCCATAACTTGCCATTGGCAATGCAAAAAATGCGCACAAACAATAGGACTCTTTATGGCTGGGAGGCAGAATACGATGCCTGGATCAAACAACAAATTGATACACGAAATTTTGCCAATCTCATAAATTACCAAAACAGTCATAAGTTAGGTAAATTAGCCGCACCTACGCCCGATCACTACGTGCCTGTGCTTTACAGTTTAGGACTTATGGACCAACGTGATGAAATCAAGTATTTCTTCGAAGGTGAGCCAAACATTCCGGCTTTTAGCGAACGCAGTTTTATTATTCAAACCTGAAAAGAAAATATATTTTTATTCTGCCCATATCCTTGTTTTTAACTAATTATGGACACAAAAAAAAAAAAAAAAAACGAAAAAAATTAAAAAAATGGAAACAACAACTAATGTAAACACTAAAATGAAAGTAGAAATTTGGAGCGATGTAATGTGTCCCTTCTGTTATATCGGCAAACGAAAATTTGAATCTGCATTATCACAATTTGAGCATCAAAACAATGTTGAAATTGTTTGGCACAGTTTTCAGCTTGCCCCTGATTTAAAAACCCAACCTGATAAAAATATACATCAGTTTTTAGCCGAACACCAAGGAATGAGCGTTGAGCAAGCCAAAGAAATGAATGACCAAGTAACCCAAATGGCAAAGCAGGTAGGTTTGGTTTATAATTTTGATAAATCCATTGTGGCAAATTCGTTTAATGCGCATCGATTTACCCATTTTGCAAAACAATACGGAAAACAAAATGAAGTGGAAGAACTGCTTTTTCGCTCCTATTTTACCGATGGGAAAAACATAGATGATTATGCAACGCTCATTCAATTAGGTGAAGAAGCCGGTTTGGATACTGCGGCTCTCAAAACAGCTTTGGAAAACGGAAGTTATGCTGACGAAGTGCAAAAGGATATTTACGAAGCGCAACAAGTAGGTGTTCGTGGTGTGCCTTTTTTTGTGTTCAACAGAAAATTTACGGTATCAGGTGCGCAGGAAAGCAACGCTTTTTTGGAAACGTTACGAAAATCATTTGCGGAGTGGAACAAGGAAAATCCTGAAGCAAAATTGGAAGTGACAGAAGGAAAAGTTTGCACACCAGACAAAGAATGTAACTAGCATTAACCGCACAGGGTCAAGCAAATACCGTATTTTCCGTAAGCCCTCGCAGAAACCAAAAAAATGCGGGAAGAGTTAGTCCATTTCCGACCCGATATAAGAATTCTTCCTTAGCGAAAGTGGCGAGAAATGCTTTGTGGGGTAGTTTTAAGTAAATTTTAATTTTACACTTCGAATGAAAGATAGTGCTTAAGTTCGCTATCTTCGAAAACCGCAGAAACATTATAGGCTATAGTTTAAGCTCCTGTAAAAAAATACCAACAAAGGGCACTGCCCCACTTTTAAAAATCCATAACTTTGCATCCGTATAAAATGTTGTAAATGCAGTTGATAAAAATACTTTCCGAAAAAGACTTCTTTAAAAAAGCTAAAGAAGGCTATCTTTTGCGTCCGTCTGGCAATAGTGTCATTTTTTTAATAAATGGACTTATTGAGATGGAAATAAACGGAAAACCTGTATCTTATGAAAACGAACATATTATACTCATTTCAAAAAAAAATATTTATAGGCTCATCAGTTTTACCGATACGCTGAAAATGTATATTTTAATACACCACAGAGAAATCACCAGAGAAAAAATCCATTTTAATTTCAGCAGATATGATGTTTATCAAATTATTAATGCAGAGAAAAATCAAAACATTTTTAAATTAGAAAAAGTCGCTTTTAACCAAACGGTAGGATTGGTTAAGTTATTGGATTATCACATAAATCATAACACTAAAAAGTCATCTTTTCAGGAACAAATCATTATTGCATTGTTTACAACCATTATCTATACTTTAATGGATTCCCTGGTGGAAAAATTGAATTCTGAAACGAAACTCAATACCCGAAGAGAAGAAATAACGCTGCAATTTATCGAGTTGGTTTCCATTCATTTCAGAACCGAAAAGGAACTTAGTTTTTATGCCGAAAAGCTGAATATATCCATAAAATACCTTTTTATTTGTGTGAAAGAAACAACTGATACGCCACCTACGGAATTTATAGCAAATGCCCTGCTCAATGAGTCAAAAACATTACTGCTCAGCACAAAAAACACCATTTCTATCATCGCATCAGCGCTAAGCTTTTCTGGCCAATATGAGCCACGAAATACGCACACCGATGAATGGCATTCTAGGTTTTGCCAGCCTTTTGCAAGAGCCAGGACTAACAGGAGAAAAACAACAGAAATATCTCAAAGTTATCGAAAAAAGCGGCGCCCGTATGCTAAATATAATTAACGATATTGTTAATATCTCAAAAATAGAATCGGGATTGGTGAATATTCATCTTGAAGAAACCAATATCAATAAAAATTTGGAAAATATTTATAACTTCTTTAAACCGGAAGCTGAAGGTAAAGGGTTAGGATTTTCGATTAACAATTGGCTGAAGAAGGAAGAAACCATTATTAAAACCGACGCCTTAAAAACATATGCCATCCTTAGCAGCCTGTTAAAAAACGCCATTAAATACACTGATGAAAGAACCATCGTTTATGGTTATGACAACAAAGGTGATTGTCTTGATTTTTACGTAAAAGACACAGGAATTGGAATTCCAAAAGATCGGCAGGAAGCCATATTTGAATGTTTTATACAGGCTGATATTTATGATAAAATGGCATTCCAAGGTGCGGGATTGGGCTTGTCAATCGCCAAAGCTTATGTGGAATTGCTTGGCGGAAAAATTTGGGCGGAAAGTAAATAAGGCTAAGGTTCAACGTTTTACTTTACCATTTCTTGCAATCCTGAACTTGAGAAGAAATTGATATTCAAAACGATTTTCTAAGGCAGAAAAGCATAAATAAGGCTGTCCGAAATTTTTTACTTAATGACATCCCCATTTATTTTAATTTTTGCTTATTGCAACAATCCTAAAAACCTCTTAAAGTGGTGCCAAGCGCCAATAAACCAAATCCGCCTAAGCGTAGCCCGAAACTATATTGCGAAATATATTGAATGTGGACAAAATGGCCAACTATTCCTAAAATCCCTATAATTTGGGCTACTGTCCATAAAGTTTTTTTTGGTGCTGATGGTTTCATTTGCGATATATTTTAGTATATAAAATCAACTATAGGGCATAAAAGAATACTATCTGCATTAATATTAAATTGATTAAAAAGCAGTTACCCAATTCAATAAATGGGTCTTCACTTTTGTAATTTAATTTGATGCCTAACAATAGCTTTAAATTTCTTCCAATCCTCCAATTATTATTGAAATTGCATACAGCGAAGAAAAAATTATAGTAACAAGAGTTACTGTTAAACTGATTTCAAAATCCCCTTATTATGTTGTGTCGCAAAACCACCTGCTAAATTAAAATTCAAAATTACCTCACTTCTTTTCGAAGCACTTCCAACGGCGGACTTT
>DPCK01000164.1 GCA_003516285.1 Lutibacter sp.
GCCCTCTAAATTAAACTCCGCCAAAATTACGAATCCTTTTGGTTTTAAAGCGCCTTTCAACAAGTCAAAATAAGCTTTTTGTTGCTTTTCTTCCGTAAAAAAATGCAACACCGCCCTGTCGTGCCATAAATCGACATTTTTTAATTTCAGTAATTCGGAAGGATTCGTTAAATCATCCACCACAAATTGTATATGGGCATTTTTATATAAAGGCAAATTATTTTTCAATTCTGCTAAAGCCACTGCGGCAATGTCGTTCACCACAATATTTACATAGCCTTTTTTCAACAATTCCGAAATCAAGGTGGTAGCGCCGGCGCCTGAATTAAAAATGAAGGCCTCTTTGGGCAAATTGCAGGCATCAATCAGTTCGACGGATGGCTTCGGATTTTCTTCATACCAGCCCAAATTGGTGACGGGGGATTTTTGGTAAGCTGCATTCCAATGTTTTTCAAAATCATATTTGTTTTTTTCGCTTTTACCAGAATCTTCACTCATAATAATAAAACATTTAATTTCTATAAAAGTACGGTTTTTATGGCTTTTTATAAATTAAACCATTTTTAAGTAACTTTATAAATGCTTGGTTTTTTAAATTTATTTACTAAGCCAACAATTAAAATAAAATTTTTAATACCTGATGGTGCTGCTTATTTTTTTGGAAAAGGCACCTAAATCTCCGGTTTTTCCGGAACAGGAACATCAATTTCAGGTTTTTCAGGAATAGGCACATCAATCAGCGGTTCCTCAGGAACAGGCACATCAATAGAAGGTTTCTCAGGTTCAGGGATATCGATCAATGGTTTTTCCGGAGGAATGTCAATAAGCGGTTTTTCAGGAATTGTGCCTTTAATTAGCGCTGTTTTCATAATTTTAAATTTTAAATACCAAATATAATTACTATTAATGAATTTATGTCCATTTTTGCGGATAGTTCTTCGGCATTAAAATTTTGCATATGGCAAATTGGAATCCCCTTAGTCCTATTAAAATAGGCTTTTGCCATTTGCCCCAATTTTATCGAGATTTATCTGCTGCTTGATTATACTCAGCCCTGAAAATTAAATTTATTTAATTACATTTAGCCTTTAAATTTTTAGCTAAATGAAAAACCTCCTTTTTATATTTTTTGCCGTTTCGGCTATTTCTACTTCAACCAAAGCACAAAACCTAAAATCGCCTGCCGAATTTTTGGGCTATGAATTGGGTTCCCAATTCACCCGACATCATCAAGTGGTGGATTATGTTAGGTATGTGAGCCAGAATTCAACAAGTGTCAGGCTTGAAAAGTACGGAGAAACCAATGAACAAAGACCTTTGTATGTTTCTTATATTTCTTCCGAAGAAAACATCAAAAATCTGGAACAAATCAGGGAAGACAATTTAAAAAGAGCAGGGATTTTACAAGGAAATCCAGCCACGGAAATCGCCATTATCTGGCTGAGTTACAATGTTCATGGCAATGAAGCTTCCAGCACTGAAGCCGCCCTGAAAACCCTGTATGATTTGGTGACCACAAAACGGGAATGGCTTAAAAACACCGTGGTCATCATCGATCCCTGCCTAAATCCCGACGGACGCGACCGCTATGTAAACTGGTACAACGAAAATAAAAACACGCCATACAATCCGAATCCGGAAAGCATGGAACACAACGAGCCCTGGCCGGGCGGAAGGGCCAATCATTATTTGTTCGATTTAAACAGGGATTGGGCCTGGGCCACACAAACCGAAACCAAACAGCGTTTAAAAATTTACAATAAATGGATGCCTCAGGTGCATATCGATTTTCACGAACAAGGCGTCAACAGTCCGTATTATTTTGCCCCTGCAGCAGAACCTTTTCATGAAATTATCACCGCCTGGCAACGCGATTTTCAAACACAAATCGGAAAAAACAATGCCAAATACTTTGACAAAAACGGCTGGGCCTATTTCACCAAAGAGCAGTTTGATTTGCTTTATCCGAGTTATGGAGACACCTATCCGACCTATATGGGTGCCATTGGAATGACCTACGAACAGGCAGGTGGCGGAAGAGGCGGATTGGGCGTTGACATTGAAAACGGAACGGTGCTAACTTTAACAGACAGGGTGGAACATCATTTTACCAGCGGCATTTCAACGGTGGAAATGACTTCCAGAAATGCCCCAAAACTGATTGCCGAATTTGAAAAGTATTTTGACAATTCGGATATAAAATACAAAAGCTATATTTTAAGAGGAGATTCTGAGAAGTTGATGAACCTGAAAGCGCTATTGGACAAACATGAGATTCAAAGTTTTGTTGCTGAAGGAAAAAAAGTGACCGCCTATGATTATGATTCCAAAACCAAAAAATCGATCCAGACTTTAAAGTCCGACTTAATTGTTTCCGCGCTTCAGCCAAAAGGAAAAATGGTGAAGGCCTTGTTAGAACCGGAAGCCAAATTGTCAGATTCCGTAACCTACGACATTACCGCCTGGAGCTTGCCATTTGCATACGGACTGCAGGGTTTTGCTTCGGAAACAACAATTCCGTTTAACGAAAACAGTTCCCTTCAAACGGCTGATTTCAACAATCTTGTTAACAAAGAGGCCTATGCGTACTTGTTTAAATACAATGAAGTTTCTGATGCGCAATTGTTGGGGGATTTGCTTGAAGCCGGATTTAACGTTCGATTCAGCCAAGCGGAGTTCTCCCTGGAAGGGAATACCCATGCCAAAGGCTCCCTGATTGTGATGCGGGGCGAAAATAAGAAGATTCAGAATTTTGACGAAACCATCGTTGAGACTGCCAACAAGTTGCATAAAACAGTGACTTCCGTAAATTCGGGCATGGTAGCTGCCGGTTTCGATTTCGGCTCAAGCAATGTGGCCATCATTCGCCAGAAAAAAGTGGCTGTTTTATCGGGAGAAGGCACCTCATCTTTAAGTTTTGGTGAGATTTGGCATTTTTTCGAAACCGAATTAAAATATTCGCTTCACGTGCTCAACGCCTCAAAATTCAGTCAGTTGAACCTGTCTGATTACGATGTTTTAATTTTGCCTGAATACTATACTGCGGATAAAGAAAGTCTGGCGCTGCTTTCAACCTACATCACCAACAAAGGAACGTTGATTGCTGTAGGAAATTCAGTTTCAAATTTTTCCGATAAAGAAGGTTTTTCATTGAAAAATAAAGAAAAAAAGGACAGCTTATACACCAAAATAAATACCATTCCTTACGGACAATGGGAACGTGAAGATTTGAAAAAAACCATCAGCGGCAGTATTTTTAAAAGCAAAGTTGACCACACGCACCCACTTGCTTTTGGCTATTCCGATAGCTATTACAGCTTAAAATTAAGCGGAACTTCCTACAAATTGCTGGAAAATGGTATAAACGTTGCTTATTTTCCCGAAAACACGAAAAATTATGCCGGATTTGCAGGATCAGATGCTTTAAAAAATATACCGAATTCTTTGTTGTTCGGGGTTGAACACAAAGGAAAAGGAAAACTTATTTATATGGTAGACAATCCGTTGTTCCGATCGTTTTGGCAAAACGGAAAACTGTTTTTTGCCAATGCGGTGTTCCTAAATTAAACAAAAAAGGCGAGCAAATGCTCGCCTTTTTTGTTTAATCGATTAATTGTTTAACTGTTGTTTGTTGTCAGTTACCATGGACTTCCCTGATTGGTGTTGATCCGTTTTTATTAAATTTTTTATTCCTTATCATGTTTTTTTACACACCCCTAACCTTCCCGTTCTAAAAACGGGACAGGCTTCTCAAGAGGGGAATTTGATGCGTTGCACTTTGAGCTTTTAACTTTTCACCGGTTCCCCGTACAAATCGAACTCCGTGGCTGAAGTTATTTTTATGTGCGCAAATTTTCCCACCTGCACATAGTTTTCGGTGGCATCGATCAGCACTTCATTGTCCACATCGGGAGAATCAAATTCTGTTCTTCCTATAAAATAATTACCGTCTTTTCTGTCGATGATGCATTTGAAAACTTGTCCGACTTTCTCTTGGTTCAATTCAAAAGAAATCTGGCTTTGCAAATCCATTATGTCGCTCACCCTTTTTTGTTTCACTTTTTCGGGAACATTGTCTTTTAAACTGGCCGCGTGCGTATTTTCTTCGTGGGAATAGGCAAAAACGCCCAAACGCTCAAAACGCATATCGGCTACCCACTTTTTTAATTCCTGAAATATTGCTTCAGTTTCTCCAGGATAACCGACAATCAACGTGGTTCTGAGGGCCATATCCGGGACCGATTTTCTGAACTCCGCAATTAAATTGGTTGTTTTTTCGTGGGAAGTTCCCCTGCGCATCGACTTTAAAATATCGTCGTTGATATGCTGTAACGGAATGTCCAGATAATTGCACACTTTTGCCTCATTTTTGATGACTTCCAGCACATCCAACGGAAAGCCGGTAGGGAATGCATAATGCAAACGGATCCATTCTATGCCATCGATTTTCGCCAATGCGATCAACAAATCGGCCAAAGCCCTTTTTTTGTAAATATCCAGTCCGTAATAAGTCAGGTCCTGCGCAATTAAAATCAGTTCCTTGATGCCTTTTTTGGCCAGTTTTGTGGCTTCAATCACCAAATTCTCAATCGGCGTTGATACGTGTTTTCCGCGCATTAAAGGAATGGCGCAAAACGAGCAAGGCCTGTCGCAGCCTTCCGCGATTTTTAAGTAGGCATAATGTGTGGGCGTTGTTGTTAGGCGTTCCCCAATTAGTTCGTGTTTGTAATCGGCATCCAGCACTTTTAAAAGGTTTGGTAAATCGTGCGTGCCGAAATATTCATCAACATTGGGAATTTCCTTTTGCAAATCGGGTTTATAACGCTCGCTTAAACAGCCGGTCACATAAACGCGGTCAACTTCACCCAATTCCTTTTTGTTGACATAATGCAAAATGGTGTTGATTGATTCTTCTTTGGCATCGCCGATAAACCCGCAAGTGTTGATCACCACAATGTTTCCGTCGTCATTTTCATCTTCGTGAACCACATTTTTATTGTTCGCAATCAATTGACCCATCAGCACTTCACTGTCGTAAACATTCTTGGAACATCCTAAAGTGACTACATTTATTTTATTTTCTTTCTTTGATTTTGTTCTCATTAAATTAATTGGTAATTGGTATTGAGCCGTTAGTAGTTAATAGTGTAAAACTATCCTATTTTTAGTTGTAATTTTTTGGGGCAGTTCGTTTATTGCTGGCTTTTTCATAAACATAAGCCCAATGCAACAAGTATTTTTCCTGAAATGGCTTGGCAATAAATGTCAGGCCTCTCGGTTTTCCGTCTTTTTGATAGCCCATCGGCACCGTCATTGCAGGATATTTTGCCACAGCCGCATAGCCTGCATGAAAATTATTGACGGACAAAATGCCGTCCAAATTATGCTTATTCATCGGTCCCTCAAAAAACAATTTTCCGTTTGTGCTTAGCGTGTCTTTGATACGTTCCAAATCTTCCAAACTTCCTTTATCATCGGCAATTCCCTGAAATAATGCTTGTCCGTAAGGCGCACTTTTCAAACTGTCTTTTTTGTTGAATTCCATCACATCTTCCACCGATTTAACGGAAATGGCTTCATTGGCATATTTCTCAAGATAGACCGGCAAATCATTTTTCATATCCAGATTCAGCAAACGGATAAATCCGGGCAACTCGATTTGTTGTTGCTCTATTTCAATGATTTCAGCACCTTCATTTTTAAGTTTTGAGAGCGCTTCCACATACAGGGAATCTTCCATCAACCCTTTAAAAGCGCCAAAGCGTTTGCCTTTTAATGAGGTATTATTTGTATTGCTTTCGGACTCCGACTCAAATTTAACCGAAGCGCTATCCTCCTTATCAAACCCAATCATGGCTTCGAGTATGATTGCATTGTCGATCACATTTTTGGTCATTGGTCCGGGTGTGTCCAAGGTACTTGAAATAGGAATGATTCCTGTTCTGCTCAACAAACCGATTGTTGGTTTTAATCCGACCACAGAATTTTGGCTTGAAGGAGACAAAATAGATCCTGAAGTTTCACTGCCCACGGCAGCAACGCAAAAATTGGCCGCAACTGCCACTCCGCTTCCTGAACTTGACCCGCCGGTATCGAATATTCTTCTGCCATAAGGATTTAATGTTTGTCCGCCCACGGCGCTGTAGCCGCTCGGACAGTCTCCGCAGAAAAAATAAGCCCATTCGCTTAAATTTGCTTTTCCAAGGATTAAGGCTCCGTTATTTTTTAATTGTTTTACGATAAAAGCATCTTCGGCCATATTTTCCTGCAATGCCGCGGCACCGGCCGTTGTCGGCATTCCGGCTGCGTTGATATTGTCTTTTAACAATATGGGCATTCCAAAAACCGAAAATCCAAGTAAGGGTTTTGCTTGTTTGTCTTTTTGTCTGGCTTCCTCTACAACAGTTGGATTCAGCACAATTACGGCATTTAAGGAAAGCTTGTTTTCCCTGTCAAATTTTCTGATGCGGTAGAGGTAAAACAAGACCAATTTCTCATAAGTCAGTTTGCCTAGTGCAATATTATTTTGCAGGGTTGGGATATCCTGTTCTAATATTAAAGGCTTCAACGCTGTATAGGTTGCTTCTGAAAAATCTTTTAAATCAGCATTAAATGGCGCCCACAACGCAACATTGTCAATATATTTGGAGTCCAATACCTTAAATTCCCTAAAATCCTTAATGGTATCGGCGCTTTGTTTGGCAACATTTTGATTTTGGGCATCAGCCTTGCTGACAATACATAAAATCAGAAAAGCGATTAAAAGATAATTCTTCATATAAAAAACTTTAAAGTTTGCGACTTATTTTACTTGAAAAAAGAATCCACAAATTCTATTTTATTGAACACCTGCAAATCGTCGATTCCCTCGCCCACGCCGATGTATTTCACCGGAATTTTAAACTGGTCGGAAATGCCGATCACCACACCGCCTTTGGCCGTGCCATCCAATTTTGTGACTGCCAGTGAAGTGACTTCCGTTGCTTTGGTGAACTGTTTGGCCTGTTCAAAAGCATTTTGGCCAGTAGAACCGTCGAGCACCAACAATACTTCGTGGGGCGCATCTGGCACCACTTTTTCCATGACCCGTTTAATTTTGGTCAGCTCATTCATCAAATTAATTTTATTGTGCAATCGGCCAGCAGTGTCAATAATCACCACATCGGCATTTTGTGCCACGGCAGATTTCAAGGTGTCAAAAGCCACGGAAGCTGGATCGCTTCCCATTTCCTGGCGAACCATCACAACATTTACCCTGTTTGCCCAAACCTGCAATTGATCTATTGCAGCAGCACGAAAAGTATCAGCTGCCCCAAGCACCACTTTTTTGCCGTTTTTTGTAAATTGCGAAGCCAGTTTGCCAATAGTAGTTGTTTTTCCAACCCCATTAACGCCAACCACCATAATTACATAAGGTTTTTTATCTATCGGTGTTGTAAAATCTGTTTCATTTCCCGCATTGGTTTCGGACAATAAACCTGCGATTTCTTCCCTAAGAATTGAATTCAGTTCATCAGTTCCCAAATAGGTGTCTTTTAAAACCCTTGCTTCAATACGTTCAATAATTTTAAGCGTGGTCACCACACCAACATCCGAAGAAATTAACACCTCTTCCAAATTGTCCAACACCTGGTCATCAACCTTCGATTTTCCTGCAATCGCTTTGGAAAGCTTAGAAAAGAAAGTTGTTTTGGTTTTTTCCAGACCTTTGTCTAAAGTTTCTTTCTTCTCTTGGGAAAAGAATTTTTTAAATAAACTCATTTTTTAAATATTACTGTTGTAAATATAAAAAAAAAACTACTCTCAAATTATTGAAAGTAGCTCTATTCGTTAATCTATAAACAAATTGTTATTTTTTGTCTAAGAAGGCTTTTACCATTAATGGATCCATAATTGCTTCTACAAAAGTATAAGCTCCGGTTTTAGGAGACTTTACCATTTTTATAGCTTTTGATAATCTTTTTGATCCTGTTTGTAACGATGCTACTGATTTCTTTGCCATAGTCTTATATTATTTAATTTCTTTATGAACGGTCACTTTTTTCAAGATAGGATTGAATTTTTTGATTTCCATCCTGTCTGGTGTGTTTTTTTTGTTCTTTGTGGTGATATACCTTGAAGTTCCTGGCATTCCAGTACCTTTATGTTCTGTACACTCTAAAATTACCTGAATTCTATTTCCTTTTGTCTTTGCCATTTCCTAGTGATTATTTTTTGTAAAAACCTTTTTCTCTTGCATCTTTTAAAACTGCAGTGAGTCCTAATTTGTTGATATTTTTTAAAGTAGATGTGGCTATTTTTAAAACAATCCACTTATCTTCTTCAGCAATATAAAAACGCTTTTTGATTAAATTAGCGTCAAATTTTCTTTTAGTTCTATTCAATGCGTGTGAAACATTGTTTCCTACCATTGCTTTTTTTCCAGTAAGTTCGCAAACTCTTGACATATTTTTGTGACTTTTTAGTGTGTTCTCAAAACGAGATGCAAAATTAAATTTTTAAACTCGAATACACAAACTTATTTTGCTAGTTTTTCAAAATTTCTTTCCTCAGCAATTCCAATGCTTTATTTGAAGCACGGCCTATCACTTTTTCCCGCGGTTTTCCAAAGAAAAATTCTTCTGAAAAAATGGCTGTTGGCGTGGCGATGGCAATAAAAACCGTTCCAACGATTTTATCGGTGTCATCGGCTGTTGGCCCAGCGTTTCCGGTAGTTGCAATCGCATAATCGGTTTGGTATTTTTGCTGAATTCCATTCGCCATTGCCTCGGTGACCTGAGCACTCACCACGGTGTTTTCGGCAATGAGTTTTTCGTCCACCTGAAGCTCCATTATCTTGATCATTTTGCTGTAAGCTACGATTCCTCCAACAAAATAGTTAGATGCACCCGGAACCGAAGTGATAATTTTAGCGATATTTCCGCCTGTGCAACTCTCCGCCACCGCCAAAGTCTGCTTTTTTTCGGTTAACAATTGTCCAATAACCGATTCAATTGTTTCATTTTCGTCGAAACCAACAATAATATCGGGAATTAATTTCGTCAATTTTTCCATTTCACTGGTAATGGCGTTATCAAGCATTTCGTGGATTGACCCTTTTGCGCTTAAACGTAAACGGACGCTTCCAAATGACGGTAAATAAGCCAACTTAATGAATGCCGGTAAATTATTTTCCCAATCTTCAATTTTTTCCGCAAGCATACTCTCTCCCATTCCATAAGTGGTGATTGTTTTATGAAGAATAAAAGGCAAGTTGTAAGTTGCCTGCAATTTGGGCAACACGCTTTGCGACATTAAGCCAATCATCTCAAAAGGAACTCCGGGCAATGAAACAACCACTTTGCTATTTTTGTAAAACCACATTCCCGGTGCGGTTCCAAATTCGTTTTTTAAAGGAATGCAGGTTGATGGCACCAAAGCCTGATTTCTGTTTACCTCGGTAAAGGGATAATTAATTTTTGCAAACATTTGTTCAATATGCAACACTATTTCATCATTTAAAACCACAGTATCATTAAAATATTCCGCCAGGGTCAGTTTGGTGATGTCGTCTTTTGTTGGCCCCAAACCTCCTGTAATGATTACAATATCCGCATTTGACTGCGCTTCTTTTATCGCTTTTAGAATGTGCTGTTTATCGTCCTGAATTGAAGTAATTTGGTAGACAGAAATACCTATTTTGTTTAATTCTGTGGCAATCCATTTTGAATTTGTGTCTAAAATTTGGCCAATTAAAATTTCATCGCCAATGGTAATTATCTCTGCTTGCATTTCTTTCACTATATTTGTGCTAAATATAGCAATTAACACGCAACCTTTTAAGAAAATTTGCATCTATATTTTATATACTAAGAACTAAAAAAACCAACTACAGCAATGATTACCCCTGATCAAATAACAGAAAATGAACTTCTGGAGCAAATAGAAAGTTGTTCTTTAAGTCCGGAATTATTCACCCACGAAACAATGTTACGACTAGCTTGGATCTTAATCCAAAAACACGGATTGGATGTTGCTATAGTCAAAAACGGTCACATCAAAGAAAAATATTTTAAAACGGCTTTAAAAAGCGATAAGTTTAACAAAACTTTGAGCAGGGCTTATGTGGAAATTCTTTATTACTTTATGAAGAAATCAAACACCAATAATTTTGATAAATTATTGCGTGAATTTCCACGGTTAAAATTCGACTTTCAAAAATTGGTAAAAACGCATTACGGCTACAATATTTTAAAAGAGCACCGTCAGGAAGAACCAAAGGATTTTAGGCCAATTATATTTTCTTTTTAGATAGATTATTATTTGTCAGATACCAATTCATAGAAATTCCGGTTTTCAACAAATTGAATGCAAAAAAAACGCACCTCAAGATGTGCATTTTTTTGATAAATCTTTTAAATGCTGAATTTATTTTACGGTAATTTTAAAACTTTCAACGCCATTAATCGTTCCTGTAAGCACGTCATTTTCAGAGACTTTACCAACGCCTTCCGGAGTTCCGGTAAACAAAACATCTCCTTTTTTAAGTGTGAAAAACTGCGAAACATAAGAAATTAACTCGTCAATTTTCCATAGCATAGCATTGGTGTTTCCATCTTGGACAATCTGTTCATTTTTTTGCAATTTAAAGTTTAAATTGTTTAAATCCCCAAAACTTTTCTTCGGAAAAAATTCACCAATCACCGCGCTTCCGTCAAAAGCTTTGGCTTTTTCCCAAGGCAATCCTTTTTCTTTGCATTCCTGCTGAATGTCGCGTGCCGTGAAGTCTATTCCCAATCCAATTTCGTCATAATAGGTATGCGCAAATTTTTGGTTGATGTGTTTGCCAACTTTGTTTATTTTCACCAAAATTTCCACTTCATAATGAATATCGTTAGAAAATGGCGGAATAAAAAAAGGTTGTTTTTTAGCCAGTATGGCCGAATCCGGCTTTAAAAATATCACCGGATTTTCAGGTTTCTCATTTTGTAATTCGGCAATATGCTTTGCGTAATTGCGCCCAATGCAAATTATTTTCATTTGTTTAAATTTTATTTATTAGTTGTTACAGCTTTAGCCTACCTGCCGGCTAGGCAGGAGTTAGGGGCTCTTATAAATTTTTCAAACTCGCCTTAATCGTTTCAATTTTGGCTAAAGCATCGGCTTCTTTGTTGCGCTCGTTTGCAATAACCTGTTCCGGGGCGCTGCTCACAAAACGTTCATTACTCAATTTCTTTTGAACCGATTGTAAAAAACCTTCGGTATATTTTAGCTCTTCCAATAATTTGGCTTTTTCAGCTTCCACATTGATTTCAGCTTCCATCGGAATAAAATACTCATTTGATTTTACGCGGTAACTTAAAGCACCTTCCACTTTGTCTGAAACATAAGTCAGAGAAGCTACATTTCCGAGTTTTTCAATCACCGCATCAAAATAATTGCTTGTATTTTCATTGTTGATCACCAAAAGATCAATGGTATATTTAAACGCGATATTCCGATCTTTTCTGATGGTTCTGATTCCGGAAATTACTTCTGAAGCAAATTTAAAATCGTTTATCAAGTCTTCGTTTACTGAAGTAAATTTTGGATATTCAGCAATAATCAAAGCTTCTTCAGGGGTTCTGTCTGTAATATCCTGCCAAATTTCCTCTGATAAAAATGGCATAAAAGGATGCAATATTTTTAAATTATCTTCCAAGAAACCAACAACTGAACTGTATGTTTTTGCATCAATTGGCTGCTGATATTCTGGTTTCACCATTTCTAAAAACCAAGAAGAAAAATCGTCCCAAATGAGTTTGTAGGTAATCATTAAAGCTTCACTGATGCGATATTGTTCAAACGATTTTTCAAGTTCACCCAATGCCTGCTGAAATTTCGCTTGGTACCATTCAACAGCCACTTTTGCTGATTTTGATTGATCAATAGTTTCTGAAACTTCCCATCCTTTAATTAAACGATAAGAATTCCATATTTTATTGGAAAAATTACGTCCTTGCGCCACCAAATCTTCATCAAACAACAAATCGTTTCCTGCAGCCGAACACAACAACATTCCCACACGAACGCCATCTGCGCCAAAATTTTCAATCAACTCTATGGGATCTGGAGAATTTCCAAGGGATTTTGACATTTTCCTGCCTTGTTTATCGCGCACAATCCCTGTAAAATAAACATTGGTGAATGGTTTTTCATTTCTGAATTCATAACCGGCAAAAATCATACGGGCCACCCAAAAGAAAATAATATCAGGTCCTGTCACCAAATCGTTGGTCGGATAATAGTAGTTAATTTCTTCATTGTCAGGATATCTGATTCCGTCAAAAACAGAAATCGGCCATAACCAAGAGGAAAACCAAGTGTCCAATGCATCAGGATCTTGAGAAATATCTGCGGAAGATAACTTTCTTCCGAGGATTTCAGAAGCCAATTTCACCGCTTCATCCATCGTTGAAGCAACCACAAAATCGTTTACACCATCGCCGTAAAAATAAGCTGGAATTCGATGTCCCCACCAAAGCTGGCGCGAGATGTTCCAATCTCTTATATTTTCCAACCAATGGCGATACGTGTTGTTATAATGTTTCGGAAAAAAATGAATTTCTTCATCTTCCAAAACCGCTTTTAATGCCGGTTTCACAAGGGTATCCATTTTCAAAAACCACTGTGCAGAAATTTTTGGTTCAATAACTTCCTTCGTTCTTTCTGAAGTTCCAACTTTATGGATATAAGATTCAATTTTGGCCAAACTGCCCGAATTTTCCAATTCTTTGGTAATTTCTTTACGGACAACAAACCGGTCTTTTCCTTCATAATGCTTGCCAAATGAATTCAATGTGGCATCATCATTAAAAATATCTACCACTTCCAGCTGGTGCTTTTCTCCCAAAACTTTATCATTTGGATCGTGTGCAGGTGTCACTTTTAAACAACCCGTTCCAAATTCAATATCCACATAATCATCTTCAATAATGGGAATTACTCTGTTCACGATAGGAACAATAGCTTTTTTGCCTTTTAAATGCGAAAATCGCGGATCATTCGGATTGATACAAATGGCGGTATCTCCAAAAATTGTTTCCGGACGCGTGGTTGCGATGGTTAAAAATTCGTTGCTGCCTTCAATTTTGTATTTCAGATAATATAGATTACCAGCTTTCTCTTCATAAATTACTTCTTCATCAGACAGGGTTGTTTTTGCGGAAGGATCCCAATTTACCATTCTGTAACCGCGATAAATCATCCCTTTTTTATACAAATCAATAAAAACTTTAACTACAGATTCGCTTAAATCCTCATCCATCGTAAACTTTGTGCGTTTCCAATCGCAGGAAGCGCCCAGTTTTTTGAGCTGTTCCAAAATAATGCCGCCGTGTTCATCTGTCCACTCCCAAGCGTGCTTCAAAAATTCTTCACGCGTTAAGTCTGATTTCTGAATTCCTTGTTCTTTCAATTTAGCGACAACTTTGGCTTCAGTGGCAATAGACGCGTGATCTGTTCCCGGAACCCAACAAGCGTTGAAGCCTTTCAATCTGGCTCTTCTGATCAATACATCCTGAATGGTATTGTTCAGCATATGCCCCATATGTAAAACGCCGGTAACGTTTGGCGGCGGAATTACAATGGTATATGGTTCCTTTTCATTGGGCGTTGAATGAAAATAATTGTTATTCATCCAGTAATCATACCATTTATTTTCTATTTCTTTGGGACTATATTTTGTTGCTAAACTCATTTTGGTATATTATTTGTAATACGAATCGCAAATGTACAATTATAAGCCATAAAATATTTTTGAAAACTTAAAAAAAATACTAACTTTACCTTTTAAATAGAAAATTATGAGAAAAATAATCACCTTATTCATTTTGGGATTTTTAACATTCACAATGAATGCCCAAGAAAAACAAGCAACCGAAAAACCCAAAGATCCAAATGCTCCTGTGTTTGAGTTTGTTACCGAAGTTATAGATTACGGTAAAATCGCTTTGAATGCTGATGGCGTTCGCACATTTAAATTTAAAAATGTTGGCAAATCACCATTGGTGATTAACGACATTAAATCAAGTTGCGGTTGTACCGTTCCGAAAAAACCAGAAGGACCTATTATGCCTGGTGACAGTGGTGAAATTGAAGTGAAATATGCCACCAACAGACCTGGAGGGTTTTCAAAATCGATTACCGTAGCGT
>DPCK01000132.1 GCA_003516285.1 Lutibacter sp.
TTGAATTTATTTTTTAAATCGGATAAAAAGTACCCGTTCAACAACAGATTTTTCTCTGTTAAGCTGAATTTATATTCAATAGACTCCGCATCTTTATTGGCCGTTAAACGATTTTTTCCGTCCGATTCTTTTCTGATTTTGACAAAAGCCGAGGCTTTATCGGTTGGTTTTATGTCAACATTAACTCTGGTTGCGTATAATTTTTCACTATCGTTGTCAAATACTGTTTCGTAATTATGGCTTCTTCTCAATTCCTTTTCATTGGACAAGTTGTCGTTGCCAATCATTTTAATGGCTAAGGTATCAGAAATTGCTATCGGCAGATCTTCGGTTTGATTGTGCACCCCATCATAAGCGTTTTGCGTTGCGAAATTAATTCCTGCAAAACTCAATCCGAGGATGGCAATAATCCAAACACCCAAAAGTGATAATTTTGTGGTGGTGCTAAACGATTTTACATTGCTTGAAAGTATTTTTAAACCCAGCATAAACAAAACAACAAACGGAATTGCGATGGCTAAAAATCCAAAAACCACTAAGAGCCACATTGGTAAAATGGAATCAAAGAAAAATGGCGGGTATTGAATATAATCTCCTTCAAATCCTAACATTTCTACACTTCCCCACGAAAATGCGCCAACAATTAGAGCGATCAACGTAATGGCTGCTATAAAAATTAATAAGGCTCCAATAAATTTTCCAAACACTTTTAGAATGGCCAATATAATTTTACCGATGGTGTCAATTACTTCTTGAAGACCGGATTTGGCTTTGTTTTTAAATTCCGAGCTTCTTACGGTATCGCTAACTTCGTTTACGCCGCTTTTAACGCGAGAGGAAACATCTTGAAATTCTTCTCTAATTTTACGTTCAATATTGCTGATATTTACCGGTTCGCCTTTCATTTGTAATTTTTCGGCAGTGGTTTCCGCTTGCGGAATCAAGATCCACAATAAAATATAGATCAAAAATCCGGTTCCGAAAAAGAAAAACAATACCAACCACAATAAGCGCATCCAAATAACATCCATTCCAAAATAATGTGCCAATCCCGAGCAAACACCGCCTAAAAATTTATCGTCGCTGTCCCTGAATAATTTTTTTGATGAAGTGCTGCTGCGATATTTTGGTTCGTCTTCAAAAAGTTCTTCATCTACCGAATAATCTTCCGGTCTTCCCATTATTTTGGTAATTTCGTCAATGTCGCTGTCATTGATCACCATACGGTCATTGGTAATTCTTTCCGAAAGCAATTCGCCTATACGAAGTTCAATATCATTTAATATTTCGTCTCTTCCTTGTGGATCATCACTTAAAGATCGTCTAATGGCATCTAAATAAAGTTTTAGCTTTTGATAGGCTATTTCATCAATGTGAAAGAAGATGCCTCCTAAATTTATGTTTATAGTCTTATTCATTTTCGTTGATTTATTTTTTGGTTACTAAATTTACTGCTTCTACAAGTTCACTCCAAGTAGTGTCTAATTCTTTTAAAAATAATTTGCCTGTTTCGGTAAGGCCATAATATTTTCTTGGTGGTCCGGATGTTGATTCTTCCCAGCGATAGTTGAGTAAACCAACATTTTTTAATCGGGTTAATAAAGGATAAACGGTCCCTTCAACAACCAATAATTTGGCGTCTTTCAGTTCCGATAAAATTTCAGAAGTATACGCATCGCCGTGCTGTAATATGGATAGGATGCAATATTCTAAAACTCCTTTTCGCATTTGCGCTTTTGTGTTTTCTATCTTCATAAGTTGAGATTTAATGTGCTATTTAATAAATTCTATGGTAAATGGGTACTGGTAATGTTCCCCATGAGTTGCTTTTATGCTGGCCGAGATAACCGAAACAATGATCAGAATAATTACGGGAATAATACCTAATATAACAGCTATCAATCCCAATCCTAGCGTAAAAATTGTAAGTGGTATAATTAACAAGGCCAATAAAAAACAGTAAAGCATCAGGCTCAACTGAAAATTAACGGCTGCTTTTCCGTGTGAATCAATATAAGCGCTTTCGTTTTTTTTGGCGATCCATAAAACCAGCGGCGCAATCACATTTCCAAGTGGAAAAATCCATCCTGCAAAACTGCTTAAGTGTGTAATGGAACTGTAATTTTTATCATTTTGAGTGATCATAATTTTATAATTTATAATTTCTTAAACAAAGATATGAATTTTATATAGTATTATGCAAAACATAGTACTACATTTTAACATATAATTAACATATATATGTTGATATTTATGAAAAAAAATATGATAAAGAAATTAACATTTAGTACAAAAATTCGTATATTTGGAAGTGTTTTAGCTATGAAATACATTAAATTGAAAAAGATATGAGAAAAATTGCTATACGAGGAAAAGAGGAGGTGAAATCCCTGTCCAAAAAGAAGGAAAGTATGATAATGAATCTAAATGAGCAAGAATTATTGATTGAAAAACTTTTAAAAGTTGAGGAGAAATACCAAGACTTGTTCAATAATTCTATTGACGGAATTTACAAAAGTACAGAAGAAGGAAAATTTATTGAGGTAAATGCTTCGTTGGTAAAAATGCTGGGTTATGATTCTGCGGAGGAATTATTGAATATTGATATTAAAACAGCGCTTTATTTTGATATTTCCGACAGGGATCAGGAAATGAATAATATTCATAGAACTTTTAAAAAAAGTGACATTTACCGACTCCGTAAAAAGGATGGTTCTGAAATTTGGGTGGAAGATTTCGGTAGAAACATGTTTGATGAAATTGGCAAAGTTCTTTATTATGAAGGAATTTTAAGGGATGTTTCAGAGAAAAAGAAAAATGACGATGTGCTTGATGTGTTGCTTAAAATTTCAAAAAAAGGTTATGCTTCTTCCAGTTTAAAAGAATTTGTTCAGTACATTCAAACGGAATTGGGACGCATTATTGATACCAGTAATTTTTACATTGCATTTATCAACAGGGAAAAACAAACCATAAATATTCCCTTTATTAGCGGAGAGGAATCTGAAGAAGAATTTCCTGCCGAAAAATCGATGACCGCACACCTGATTAATTCCAATAAGCCAATATTTATTCATAGCGATGGTATTGAGCAATTGCTAAAACAGGGTGTAATTAAACAAATAGGTCCTCTTTCAAAAGTTTGGCTTGGGATTCCATTACGTGTTAATGATGAGGCGATTGGCGCTATTGTTGTTCAAAGTTACGACAATGAAAATGCATTTAAGGAAAGCGATATTGAATTGTTAGAGTTTGTAGCGTCACACATTAGTCTGTCCATTCAACGCCAAAAAATTCATCAGGAAACACTTATATCAAAACAAATTTTAAGAAATGTGCTCGATAATATTCCCATCAATGTTTTTTGGAAAGATACAGCTTCTAATTTTTTAGGCGTAAATGCAATTTCTTTAAAAGAAATGTCATTGGAGCGCGAAAGTGAAGTAATTGGCAAAAGTGATTTTGATTTTTACGAAAGAAATGATGCTGAAAAATATAAGGCCGATGAAGAGGAAATTATTTTAAGTGGCAAACCAAAATTAAATTTGCAGGAATCTCATATAAAAAATGGTGAAAAAAGATGTTATGTGACTAATAAAATACCCTTTTTTGATGAGAATAAAAAGGTAATTGGCATTGTTGGCACTTCTGAAGATATTTCTGAAAGAAAACGAACTCAGATGGAGATGGAGAAATTATCAGGGGAATTAAAACTTCAGAATGAAACTAAAAATAAATTTTTCTCCATTGTGTCCCACGATTTAATCAATCCCATCGCCGGAATCATTGGGTTTTCTGAACTGTTGAAAGAGAATTCTGAGGATTTAAAACCCGAAAAAATTAAATCATTTGCAACCATTATTAATAAGTCTGCCAATTTCACCTTGACCTTGCTTCACGATTTATTGGAGTGGTCCCGAGTTCAAATCGGCAGTATAGCACCAGAATTCGAAAACTTTATTCTAAGTGACTTGTTGTCTCATAATATTGCTGGTGTAAGTCCGCTTGTTTCTTCAAAAAATATTAATTTAAAGGCTAATTTTCCAGAAAATTTAAATGTTTTTGGAGATAAAAAAATGATCTCTACCATCATAAGAAATTTATTGTCTAATGCCATAAAATTCACGTCAAAAGGCGGAACCATTACAATTTCTTCAAAAGAAATGATGTTGAATAACAAAAAAATAATAGAAACTACAATCGCTGATACCGGAATTGGAATGAGTGAAGAAAAGATAAAGAATCTCTTCAAAATTGAACACAATTACAGGTCCGCAGGAACTGACAAAGAATCAGGATCCGGTTTAGGTTTGGTGCTATGCAAGGAATTTATTGAAAAAAACAACGGCACTATTAAAGTGATCAGCGAAGAAAATGCAGGATCTAGTTTTATTTTTACTTTAGAGGCCAGTTCTTAATCAATTTACTTTTCAATATAAATTAAATCGGCCTTTTTTTTATAAATTGCCGAAAATTAAAATGTATGAGTGTTACCGTAAAACAAATGAATCGTTTTCTGATTTTTAAATTGCCTTCAGCTTATTTATGCGGCGTTCGATTAAAAGAATTGGATGATTCAAAAACCATTGTAACCGTAACGCATCGATGGATCAACCAAAACCCCTTCAATTCTATGTATTTTGCCGTTCAATCTATGGCCGCCGAGTTGACTACAGGCGCTTTGGTAATTAAGAAAATTAAAGAAAGCGGCAAACAAATTTCTATGTTGGTGACCAATCACAACGGCACTTTTACAAAAAAGGCTGTTGGAAAAATAACATTTACCTGTAATGATGGCCATTTACTTGATGAAGCTTTAAGCAGAACCATTGAAACTGGGGAAGGACAGACCATTTTGATGAAATCGGTTGGCATAAACGAAAAAGGAGAACAAGTTTCAGCTTATGAGTTTGAATGGAGCGTTAAATTAAAATCAAAGAAATAAGTTAAACAACATTTTTGTAAGAATTAAACGGATATTTAAAAACTTGATGTAACAGCAAACCTCGCAAATAAGGAGCAATGCTCGCAAAAAGTAAAGTTTTTTAAATCATTATTTTGCGAACTTTGCGAAAAAGCTGGCATCCCTTGCGATTAAAAAATGAGTGCTTTTTAGATATCACAATTTATCGATTAAACCGCCATCGATTCCAATTCTTTGAAATTTCTGTTTAACTTTTTCAGTAAAATTCCATAAATAATGCGGTAATAAGCCCATATTATGGCGCACATTGCCAACAAAACAACGATTTGAACCACAATCATAATGCCTAAGAATCTATCGCTGTCCAAAGTGGCGTTTTTCGGCATCATATTTTCTAATAAAATATCGGGATGGGAAAACATCACAATATTCAATATAATCGACAATAAAATGTACAATGTGATATTGTAATAAACGTAATAATTGACTGTTTTTCGGGTTTTTAAAATATTTTTCATCAGCAAACCGGTATTGTCCACCACTGAAATTGTTTTGTAATTTTTATAAAACAAATAAATAAAG
Organism: Lutibacter sp.; assembly: GCA_003516285.1. Lineage (GTDB taxonomy): Bacteria > Bacteroidota > Bacteroidia > Flavobacteriales > Flavobacteriaceae > Lutibacter. Next base: position 5,507 of record DPCK01000132.1, read on the forward strand.
AAAAACACCACCATATAATGCAACCCCTGGGCAATAAACAGAAAGGTATTTAAATTAAACTTTTCATAAATGGCAAAAGTACTTTCTGGAATGCTAAGGGTGATCAATCCCCAAAACAAAAATTCGGCGATGCAAATAATAAAAATCCACTTTACAATGGAGGATGATTTTTTATGGATCATCTTATAAATTTCGTTATAAGATAATTTCGGAAAATCAGACCCCTGCTTCTTCCAATCCTTTCTTAAGAATTCTAATTCATCCATCATCTAAGGATTTAAAATTGTTTTTAAACGCGTTTTAATTCTGTTCATTCGCACGCGGGCATTTACCTCCGTAATACCCATTGTTTCGGCTATTTCCTTATAATTTACATCTTCCAAATACAGGAAAATCAATGCTTTGTCAATATCATTTAATTGTTGAATCGCTTTATACATCAATTTTAATTGCTCTTCCTCGGTGTCATCATAACTTGTCGATTCAATCCTGTATAAAACCGAGTCAAAGTCCTGTGTCACAATGCTTCGCTTCGATTTTCGGTACAAAGTTATGGCGGTATTCAGTCCAATTCTGTACATCCAAGTGCTCAGTTTGGATTCTCCCCTAAATTTCGGATACGCTTTCCAAAGCTGAATGGCAATTTCCTGAAACAAATCGTTGTGCGCGTCCTGATTAGAAGTGTAAATTCTGCATACTTTATGGATGATATTTTGATTTTGCTCAAATTCAACTATAAATTTATGCTCAATTTCTTTATTCACAAGTTCTAACTATTTAGCAATTAATAAGTATGCGTTTCATATAATTTGTTACAAGATTACACAAGAAATAAAGAAGATGCCAATTTTAAGCAAATTATTTGGGCGTTTCCCGCCGACTGGCGGGCCGGGCTTTTCGCTGCAAGTCCTCGTCACGCCAAAAAGGGTGCCTGCGGGCTTTCCGCTTCAATCCCTAACGCGTTTAAAACTAAGATTTACAATTTTAGATTTACGATTTTAAATTATTGAATTATACGTTTCAATTTTAAAATTCCCCCTTCGGGGGTTAGGGGGCCTTTTTTATCTCTGTAATATATTTGTCCAATTCCTTACCGTACTTAGAAGCTTTTACTTCTTTGGAAAGTGAATTGTTAATCGTATCCAACAATCTGATATTGGCATCAAACAATTCCGTTAACGCCAAGTAGGGTGCAACTTCGTGGGCGGCATTTACAACGGCAAAGTTGGTGGTGTAATAGTATTTTCGTCTGATTAATCCATCTTCTTCCTTGGCGAGTTTTGATGCTAAGGCGGTGTCATTTATTTTTAAGGCATTAAACTTTTCAACAACCAAGTCCAATTTCTTTCCGTTAAATTTCTGCGCCATCGCATTATGTTCGGCCAATAAATCTTGGTTAACCGAACCTGTAATTTTTGCAGAAGTCGCAAATTTCTCTAATTTGGCATTTACTGTAATTTCACCTTTTTCGCCAAAAAACGAAATTCTTTCTCCCGCTATTTTGTCCAATGTTAAAAAATAAATTTCCGGACTTTCAACATTGTCGCTTAGCAAAATATCGGTTTTTCCGTCTAATTGAATAGAATCTACAGATACCAGCGCAGTATCTTTCACTTTTTGCAAATACAGCGTTCCTTTTTTTAAACCGTTGATGTTTACTTTGACAACCATATTTCCTTGCTCGTTTTTATTGCAAGAAATTAAGAGCGCAACAACAGCAATAAAGCCAATTATTTTTTTCATTTTTTGTGTTTAATCGTTCAAATATCTAATTTTTATTTTGTTCGCAAAAGTATTTTAGGGCGCAACAATACGCATTAATTCAGCCGTTAACATAGCGCCGTAAGTACCCACAACATAACCAAAAACAGCCAATAAAACACCTACTGAAGCCAAAGCCGGATGAAAAGCAGCTGCAACAATTGGGGCAGATGCGGCACCGCCAACATTGGCCTGACTGCCAACAGCCAAGAAAAAGTATGGTGCTCTAATAAGTTTTGCCACAATAATCAATATGATGGCGTGAATCATCATCCAAACAATCCCAATAACTATCAACCCTGGATTGTCTAAAATCATCGTCAAATCCATTTTCATTCCAATGGTAGCTACCAAAATATAAATAAAAACGCTTCCTACTTTGCTGGCTCCGGCACCTTCATATTTTTTTAAGGAGGTAAATGACAATGCAATTCCCAAAAGGGTTGCAATGCTGATCATCCAAAAGAATTGTGAACTGAATGATGACAAAGCAGAAGTTGGGTCGCTCACCGACTCAAAATTATTTACCAAAAAAGCAGAAATAGCATCGGCGCCAAAATGAGAAATTCCCACAACCGTAAATGCGATGGAAAGGATGACCATTAAATCTGACAATGTGGGGTTTTTAGTTACTTTATTGGCGTAAGTGGAAACTTTTTCCTTTAGTTCATCAATGGCTGTTGTATCTGATTTTAACCATTTGTCTATTTTTTCAGATTTTCCTATTCCTATTAATATAATCGCCATCCAAATGTTTGCCACAACAATATCAACCAAAACCATTCCGCCGTATAATTTTGGATTGTAGCCGTAAATTTCAAGCATCGCCGCTTGGTTTGCGCCACCGCCAATCCAGCTTCCCGCCAAAGTGGCCAAGCCGCGCCAAACTGCATCCGGACCAACACCGCCAACAGTTTCGGGAGAAACCAATGAAATTAACAGAACTGCAACCGGACCACCAATAATAATTCCTACTGTTCCTGTCAAAAACATAATCAGCGCTTTCGGACCTAAATTGAAAACTGCTTTTAAATCAATGCACAAAGTCATTAAAACCAACGATGCCGGCAATAAAAATCGACTAGAAACATAATATAAATTTGATTCGCGCTTTACAATTTCACCGGCTTCGTTTACCGATTCCCATTCTGGGGCAATAATTCCCAATGAAGTAAATATNNGAAGTATAAAAAACGAATCCGAGCGTCAGCATTAATATTCCGAAGGCAATGGTGTCTTGTGTAATAATTGGCGTTGTATCCATGTTTTTTTGAATTTTGGCTAAAATACTATTTTTTTTAATGAATATCAGACTAAAAAAAGTGTATTTGGTTGTGTATATTTGTAGAATAAACAAATAATTTATGAGATATATTAAACTTTATATTTTAGTGGCCTTCTTGGCAATTTCCTGCAAAACAATTCAGGAAACATCCGTTGCGCAAGCTCCGGAAAAAACAGTACAAGATGTCAGGGAAATTCAGGGAGGGATGTGGATTCCGTCTTTGCTGGAAGGAATGAACGAAAACGAAATGCTTCAATTGGGAAGCAAAATGACCGCAAAAGACATTTACGATGTCAATAATTCAAGCTTAAAAGATGCCATTGTACATTTTAACGGCGGCTGCACTTCGGAAATTATTTCACCAAACGGATTGCTTTTGACTAACCATCATTGCGGTTATGGTGCCATACAATCACATTCAACGGTGGAAAACGATTACTTGAAAGATGGTTTTTGGGCGATGAATTATGGACAGGAATTGCCAAATCCAAGTATGAATGTCACTTTTATCAAAAGAATTGATGATGTTACTTCGGAAGTTTTTAAAGGAATAACAGCCAATATGGATGAAGCTTCAAAATTGAAAATCATCAACCAAAATATTGAAAAAATAGCAAAAGCAGCTCAAAAAGAAGACTGGCAAGATGCCAATATCAAATCAATTTACCACGGCAACCAATTTTTGTTGTTTGTTACAGAAACGTTTAATGATCTTCGTTTGGTTGGTGCTCCGCCATCATCAATAGGGAAATTTGGTGCTGATACGGACAATTGGATGTGGCCGCGCCATACCGGTGATTTTTCTATGTTCCGTATTTATGCCGATGCAAATAATCGTCCGGCAAAATATTCAAAAGACAATGTGCCTTACAAACCAAACCATTATTTACCAATCTCATTGGATGGAGTGCAAGAAGGTGATTTTACATTGGTATTCGGATTTCCGGGACGCACCAATGAATATTTGCCGGCTGTTGGCGTTGATCAAATTGCCAATGTTTTGAATCCTGCAAGAATCGAAATTCGTGACAATGCCTTGAAAATAACGGATTCATTTATGAGAAAAAATGCCGATATTAAGATTAAATATGCCTCAAAATATGCTTCAACCGCAAATTATTGGAAAAAATGGATAGGAGAGAGCCAGGGAATCCAAAAATCAAAAGCCATAGAAAAGAAACGTGAGCTGGAAAAGGAATTCACTAAAATAGTCAATGAAAAAGATTTGGTCGGGTTATAAAACTTTGCTGTCAGATTTTGAAAAATTATATACAGAAATCGAAAGTGTTTCATTGGCCCGTGAATACTGGATGGAAGTTGCCTACAGAAATGTTGAGCTGTTGGGAATTACTTTTAGGGCTTACCAAATTGAGCAAGCTTATTTAAAAGGCGGTGAACCAGCTTTTAATAAAGCTAAAGAATCGGCCTTGAACACATTTAAAGGTATCTATAAAAATTATAGCGCCACGGTTGACAAACCTGTTTTTGAAAAATTAGTGAGTTTATATGCCGAAAAATCGCCTTCAGCATATTTGCCTGCAAATATGACCGGCGTAAATTTCACAGAACTCACCAACAATATTTATGCAAACTCAAAACTGACTAACTTATATGGCGCTGAGAAATTGCTTGAAGGAACTCCTGATGAAGTCATCAAAAAGTTAAATGAAGATAAAGCGTATGTTTTTGGAAAAGAGTTGCATACTATTTTTTACAATAAATTGGAACCAAAATTTCAGGCGCTAAATTTGCAAATAGAGGCAGTGCAAAAGGAATATATGAAAGCGCTGATGGAAGTGTTTCCTAACAACCGCTTTTTTCCAGATGCCAACAGCACGCTTCGCGTAACCTACGGACAAGTTCGTGGTTATCAGCCAAATGACGGTGTTTATTATAGTGCAACAACCTATTTAGATGGCGTTATGGAAAAATATGTTCCGGGGGATTATGAGTTTGATGTGCCACAAAAATTGCAGGATTTATACAATGCGAAAGATTACGGCCAATACGGCGAAAAAGGAAAAATGCCGGTTAATTTCATCGGCACAAACCATACTACAGGAGGGAATTCCGGAAGTCCGGCCATTGATGCCCACGGAAATTTAATTGGATTAAACTTCGACAGGGTTTGGGAAGGAACGATGAGCGATATGAATTACGATCCGGATATTTGCAGAAATATTATGGTCGATATTCGTTACGTGCTTTTTATCATCGATAAATATGCCGGCGCAAAAAACTTAATTGACGAGATGACTTTAGTGCATCCAAAAGATAATAACAACGTACAATAAACCAAAAACTCCAAATGAAAATTTGGAGTTTTTTTATTAAATAATTCAGTAAAATTAATTTATTTCTTACTCTGTATTTGATTTTTTAGGAGATCTTTTGGCATCTTTCAAGCTTTTGTTCAGCATCCATTCTAACTGTCCGTTTGTGGAACGGAATTCATCAGCAGCCCATTTTTCAATTGCTTTTAGCATATCTTCATCTATCCGTAATGCAAATGCTTTTTTCTTTGCCATTTTCTGCTTCTTTTCTAATTTAAGATTTTATCAATGCGATTTTATCCTGATATGTGTCAATCGTTCTCTGGATTTCTTCCTTTTTTTGCGTTCCAATTAAAAGGTGTTTCCCATTTGTCAATAATAATTGAAGTCCGACATTGCCTTTTACGGTAAATGATTTCCCTCTTTTTTTTCTGAAACTGAATTTTAATCCCCAGCCGCCATATTCAAAAATCGCATTATAATTTCGAATGTAACATTTTGAGATTGTATTCCAAGGCAAAAACCGATAGGAAAAATGAAAGGGCAAATACTGATAATAAACGCCTTTTTCGTCGATTCTGGTTTTCAGCTTAAAAGAATTAAAAAGCACAAATACGAATAAAGTAACCAAGATTCCACCTAGGTCATTCAATATTTCCCCAAAACTTCCTTGTGAGATATTTGCCCAATCTTTTGCTATCGAAATGGTGACCACAATCAATGCAATGGCCAAACCAATCAATAACCAAGATTGCGTAAATTTTTGCTCTTCAATAAAAATTTTCATATTTGTTGCTTTTGTATGGTTTTTTAAAAGGGATATTGTTGTTTTACAAAAAATGTTTCATCAATATTTGTTTTTATCCCTTTCAAAAATCACTTTCGAGAAATCGCCGTGCCCGTTACTTAAAGCGCTCACCACTTCCCAGCCTTCTCTGGCGTATTGGTTAAGCGTGTCTTCAAAAAAAGTGTCTTTTTTCCAAAAACCTTTTGAAATAATTTTATATTCTTTCATAATGGTAAAATTTATTGCTAAAAAATCATTTTTGAAACTGTCATATAAATAATGAAAGTAATGTAAACTAAAATTGCGATCATCTTTTAATGGTTTAAAGTTCCTGTGTTTACAATAGGTGTGGCGTCTTTATCGGAACAAAGCACCACCATTAAATTACTCACCATCGCGGCTTTTCTTTCTTCATCCAAGTCCACGATATTATTTTTGCTTAATTTTAAAATCGCCATTTCCACCATACTTACGGCACCTTCCACAATTTTATGGCGTGCGGCAATAATTGCGGTTGCTTGCTGGCGTTTTAACATGGCACTTGCAATTTCTTGGGCATAAGCCAAATAACCAATCCGCGCTTCAAGCACTTCAATTCCGGCCATATCCAAACGTTCGGAAAGTTCACCTTCTAAAGCAAGACTTACTTCATTTACGCTGGCTCTTAAGGTAATTTCTTCATCTTTGTCATCATCCTCAAAATTGTCGTAAGGATACAAACTTGCCAATTTACGAACTGCGGCATCCGACTGCACACGCACAAAATTTTCGTAATTGTCTACGTCAAAAGCAGCTTTGTAGGTGTCTTTTACCTTCCAAACCAAAATTGTGCTAATCATAATTGGGTTTCCCAATTTGTCATTCACTTTTACGCGCTCGCTGTCGAAATTGCAGGCTCTTAATGAAATTCCTTTTTTTAAATACAAAGGATTTCCCCAATAAAATCCGTTTTCCTTTACCGTTCCAATGTATTTTCCGAAAAGCAAAATCACTTTTGAAGTGTTCGGATTTACCAAAAAGAAACCAGGAAGGATAATTAATGCCAAAATTATAAATGCTGCGAACCATTCAGAAATATTGACAACACCGTAAATACCTGCAATGCCAATAGCAAAAAACAGGAATAGCATCAAATAGCCATTCGATACTTTAATAATTTTTTCTTGTGTCATAATAGTTGTTTTAGTTGATATTAATATGATATCATAAAGATATAAAATATTTTTTATTATTTCCTAATTTTTTACCTACTTTATTTTTTTATCTTAGCAAAAAATAAAACAAGATGGAAAACATAAAATCAAGCTATATTTTAATTGCATTTTTACTGATAAGCGCTCAATTATGTGCCAATGATCTTAAGCCAAATTGGGGAAAAACCGGTCATAGAACCGTTGGTGAAATTGCCGCGAATTACACAAGTTCAAAGGCAAACAGGGAAATAAAGAAAATTTTGGAAGGACAAAGTTTGGCTTTGGTTTCTACATTTGCAGATGATATAAAATCGGATAGTCGTTATAAAAATTTTAATACAATGCATTATGTGAATATGCCTTTTGAAGTAAAATATGAAGATTCCGAAAAAAATAGTGAAGGTGATTTGGTTACAGGAATTGAAAAATGTAAAGCTGTTATTTTAGATAAAAATGCCGCCAAGGAAGATAAAGCTTTTTATTTGAAATTATTGGTGCATTTTATGGGCGATTTACACCAGCCAATGCACGTGGGACGAGCGGAAGATAGAGGCGGAAACGATATTCAGCTCCAGTGGTTTGGCAGCGGAACCAATTTACATTCGGTTTGGGATTCAAAAATGATTGATGGTTTTGAAATGACTTATACTGAGCTTACCAACAATGCCGATAAAATTTCGAAAGAGCAAGTGAAGTTTTTGCAAAAAGGAAATGTAGTGGATTGGGTGAATGAAACCCAAACTTTTGCCATAAAAGCATACGCTTCCGTTACGGTTGGTGAAAAATTAAGCTATAACTATTCCTATGAAAATTTTGAAACAGTGCGTTCACAACTTCAAAAAGGAGGAATTCGTTTGGCAAAAGTATTGAATGATTTGTTTAAATAAGATTTCTATCCCCAGCCTTTTCCTAAGGAAAGGGAGTTTGATTTGTTAAACTTTTAATATTTAACTTTTTTGATAGTTCCTCCAGCGTTTTTGTTCACGTAATAGCAAGGACTCAAATTTGTGCGGAATTTCAATTTTTAGGTTAATCTCTTCTGATGTTTTTGGATGCAGAAAGGAAATTTCATTAGCGCACAAAAAAAGTCCTTTTCCTTTATGAAGCATTTTTTCTTCAAGATAAAGTTTGTCGCCAAAAATGGGATGATTGATGCTTGCTAAATGAATGCGTATTTGGTGGGTTCTTCCTGTTTTAGGGAACACATTTAAAAGACTTAAATGCTCATATCTTAAAGAATTTACAACGGTGACAATTTCAAAACCAGTTTCTGCGATTTTATCTTCAATGGGCGTTTTGATTTTTCCGTTTGAAAGTGTTTCACCTATCACAATGGCGCAATATTTTTTTTGAATGGTATGATATTCAAACTGGTTTCCCAAGGCAATTTGTGCCGTTTTTGTTTTGGCAATCAAAAGTATTCCTGAGGTTTGGTTGTCTAATCTGTGCAATGGCGTTGGCCAGGGAAGCGCATCGGATTCAGTGCTTTTCTTCAAATTAAAAGGCAGTGCATTGTAAATGGTTTTATAGGCATTTCCACTTACTGAAAATCCGGCCGGTTTGTGAATCGCCGCCATAAAATTGTCTTCAAACAAAACTTCTAGCTGAAGTTCAAATATTTTTGGTTGTGATTGCGGCGTTTCCAATAATTCTATTACTTGGCCGAATTGCACATAAGTTCCAGTTTGTGCAATTTCGCCGTTGATTAATAGTTGTCCGCGTTTGATGGCTTTTTTTATTCCAGCGTTTGAAGGAATAAAATCGCAAAATACTGCTGGTGCATAATTTTGCAGTCGAATATTTTCAATGCCATTTGGGACAATATGTGAGTGAATTATCGTGATAATATTTTATAATAATTGTCGATTTTTGTAGAGAAGTTCAATGATTTCCCGATAATCGAAAGCCAAATTCAATTTTGAAGCATCATCAAACGTAAACCAATTGTAATCCAATACTTCAAGTTCCTGAATTTTTATTTCCCCGGTCCAATTTCCCATAAATCGATAATATTTTCGGTCTTGCCAAATACCGGTTTTAATAATTTCGGTAGGCGTAAAGTCTAAGTTGCACTCTTCCTTCACTTCCCTGATCACATTTTGTTCGGGAGTTTCTCCAATTTCAGCTCTTCCTCCCGGACAACCCCAAAATTCGGGATAATTTTCTGTGTAATTGGAACGTTGCAACAACAGTATTTTTTTCTCTTGTAATATTATGCCAGAGGCGGCTAAAATCATAAATTTTTTTATTTTTTAATGATGCCAAGCGTTGCAGTTTCGCCGGTTGATAAATTCCAATCCTTAGATGAAATAATGTTTCCCATAGCGTCATAAACAATCATTTCTGCAGTGTTCGGACCGGAATAACCTTGGTTTAACGCCTGAAAATCGATTCTGTTAAAGCCGTCTTCCAAATTGAGATACACCACAAAATAATTTCCTTTGAGTCCGATATTGGTGCTCACAACTTGATTGTTTAAGAAAATTTGGATTCGGTCTCCATCAATCAAACCAAAATCCCTGCATTCAATTTTAACGGTTTTTGTGGTGCTGTTAACGGTTCCCAAACTAAAATTGCTTTGCAGTTTTTTGTGGGTCACATCTTGTCCTTTCCAATATTTTTTGCCGATAATATCTCTGTCTTCCGGCAAGGTTTCCATTAAAAAATTAAGATTTTTGGAATTGGATTTATTTTGTTCCAAGTTTTTATCAATGGCGCTTGTGTTTAATTTCTCATCTACCTTAAAATCAATATTTTGATTTGGTGGCGTTATTTTATTGTTTTCAAAAGTGGCTTTTATGGGTGTTTTGCTTTTAAGGGTTCCGGATTGTCCATCCATTTTTAATGGCTTGGTGACAGATTTTCCGGAATCAATTTGTGAAAATAAATCAACAGAATAACAGCTAATAAAAAGTGTAAATAGAATTATTTTTAAGTTGTTGCTCATTTTCAGTTTTAATTTCATAGATAGCCGCAAAAAAAATGCCAAGTATTGCAGACTTTTAATTTGCTGATAAAAGTAATAAAAAATGCCCCAATTACTATTGAGGCACTTTACTAATTGTTTGTTAAACTATTTTGATTGTTATTTAATCAGCTCAAAACTTCGTTTGATAAAATTGGTCAAATCTTCTCCGTGTAACAAATTTTGTGAAAGTTTTGCCAAGTCAAATGCTTGTTTAATTAACGCTTCCTGTTTCTTTTTGGTTTTGGTGGCCAAAATTTTGCCCACCAATTCGTTGTTCGTATTCACTACCAAATTATACATATCCGGAAAATTTCCCATTCCCATAAATCCGCCGCCGCCTGTCGCCTGCATTTCTTTCATCCTGCGCATAAATTCTGGTTGCGTAATAATAAACGGATTTGCCGATGAATCCATCGCTTCTAACTGAACAGAATAGGTTTTTTTCGGAATTATTTCTTCAATAATAGGTTTTAATTCTTCTATTTCCTTATCTGAAAGCTTGCTGATTTTGGCCTCGTCTTTTTTGATTAAATTGTCAATTTGATCAGCATCAACACGCGCAAAATGGATATTTTCTTTTGATCCTTCCAATTTTTGGATCAAGTGTGAAACAATCGGCGAATCTAACAACAAAACTTCATAGCCTTTTTCTTTTGCGGCATCAATATAACTGTGTTGCGCTTTTTCGTTTGATGCGTACAAAATAACAAGGTTGTTGTCTTTATCGGTTTGAAGCGGTTTTATTTTTTCTTGCAATTCTTCAAAAGTAAAATAGGTTCCGTCAACTGTTGGATACAAAGCGAATTTATCAGATTTTTCAAAGAATTTGTCTTCGGAAAGCATTCCGTATTCAATGATAATTTTGATGTCGTTCCATTTTTCCTCAAATGCTTTTCGATCGTTTTTAAACAAACTGATGAGTTTGTCAGCCACTTTTCTTGTGATATAGCTCGCTATTTTTTTAACGGCAGCATCGCTTTGCAAATACGATCGGGAAACGTTTAATGGAATATCCGGTGAATCTATCACCCCGCGGAGCATCTGTAAAAAATCGGGCACAATTCCTTCCACATTATCCGTTACAAAAACCTGATTTTGGTACAATTGAATCTTATCTTTCATCTGATCAATATTTTTGGTCAGTTTAGGAAAATATAAAATTCCGGTCAGGTTAAACGGATAATCTACATTTAAATGAATATTAAATAATGGTTCTTCAAATTGCATTGGATACAATTCTCGGTAAAATTCCGCGTAATCTTCCTCTTTTAAATCGGTCGGGTTTTTTGTCCAAGCGGGATTCGGGTTGTTTACGATATTGT
>DPCK01000087.1:0-11769 GCA_003516285.1 Lutibacter sp.
AAATTCCGTTTTTAAAAGCATTGGAAAAAGAATATGCCGGTAAAAATATTCAAATTGTGAGCATTTCTGTTGACAAGCCAGAAGCTTACGAAACCTGGAAAAAAATGGTTGTAGCCGAGCAATTGGGTGGTATGCAATTGTATGCCGACAATAATTTTGAATCACAATTCATTTTGGATTATGGCATCAATGCGATTCCTCGATTTATTTTAATTGATCCGGCAGGAAATATTGTTGATGCTGATGCAGCAAGACCATCTGATCCAAAACTTAAAGAATTATTTACGGAATTGGGAATATAATATTCCGATTATTTTAAAACAAAAAACCCGTGAAGCTTAAGCTTCACGGGTTTTTTTATAAATATTATTATAATTCCAAATCATACTCCCTTTCCTTCGGAAAGGGCTGGGGATAGGATATTCATTTTCAACGCTATTTTTGACGAAGATTAAATGAAATTAAATGTTGGTTTTTATGATGCTTTAATTCGTTATAGGCGGCTATTTTTAATGAAATTGCGGCCAATATAAAATAGAGAAGTGTCAATCCCCACAAATGCAGCCATTCACGAGTAACTTCTAATAGTGAAGCGTGCATTTGGGTCAATTTTACAAATCCTTCAATGCCTGATGTTGAAGGAATTATTTTTGCCAAAACCTGATAAAAAGATGAAAATCCTTCCAAAGGATAAGAAAGTCCGCTAAGCATTAACGAAGGAACAGAAATAAGCACCAAAAAAACAATGGATTCTTCTCTTCTTTTAAAAAGTGAACTTATCGCAATCCCTAAAAAAACGACTGAAAACACGTAAGGGACTAAAAATGTATAAATTGTTAGTAAGGAAGACCTTACCGGAATGGAGAAAATGGTGAATACAACACCGATTTGGACTGGAATTATTAGGCTAAAAATTACTGTGTACAAGCTTGCTTTGCCCAATAATACAGGTATGGTTCCGCCCAAATGAAGCAATCTTGGAAAATGTGTCCTAATTTTTTTGTCTTCTTTTCTTGAACCATGTAAAATTCCAATTCCCATTAAAATGACCAGCTGTACAATCAATCCGGTTAAAATGGGAATCATATAGGTGGCATAGCCCGAAGAAGTGTTGAACAAACTTTTGGATAATGCCTGAATCGGAGCCTGATTTTGTTTGGCGGCCGTGATTGGATTTCCTTGTTTCATTGATTTTTTAATGCCAATACCCGCATTAAAATAACCATTTGTTATGGAAACATTCTCTAAAACTTTTTTATAAAATACCATATTGGATGCATCGGCATAGGTAGAAATAGCTGTTGGTCGGCCATTCCTGATGTTTTTTTCAAAATCTTTCGGAATAATCACGATACCCATCACTTTTTTTGAATAATAGGCGTGTTTTGCTGCCTGTAAATCGGCAAAGCTGGTGATTGTTTTAATTCCTGCCGAAGCATTCAGCATTTCAATATAATCTCTGCTGGTTTTGGTTGCATCCTGATTTACCACAGCAACAGGCACTTCAAGAATCACTTCATTTGAGTATACATAGGTGTAAACAAACAGTAAAATTATAGAGATAGCTAAAAATGTTGAAATTACTGCTTTATCTGATTTTATGGAATTCCATTCTGTTGCAATGGTATTCCAATAGGAAATTTTGATTCTGTGATAGGGTTTATAGATCTTTTTTTTCATATTAAATACGGTGAAGAAATTCGCCTTTTAATAGTAATTTTTTCAATTTTGACCAGCCGGCCAACATTGGCAGAATGCTTAAAATAACCAATGCGGCAATGGCGTAAAATGAATAAAATACAGGAATACCTCTTTGTGTCTGGTCTAAAAATAATTCAAAAAAATGGGTGAAAGGAAACAGCTGGCTTAGCCATTGCATTGGTGCAGGCATTCCAAAAATGGGAAACGTGATTCCTGAAAACGAAAGGCTTGTGGCTGCAAAACCCGAGCCCAAGGTAAGCGCCTGTCTTAAACTGTTGCTTATGGAAATAAAAAACACCGCAAAGGCCTGGCTGGAAATAATAAGCAATAACAAGCCTGCCAATAAGGCCAACTTGTTTCCAAATAAAGGAAAATCCTGTAAAACAAACATACTGAAATACATAAGCAATCCCACAAAGAAAAACCATAAGGTATATGGGAAAACTTTTGCCGTTAAAATCACAAAAACATTGCTATTGCCAATATTATATAATTTTTGGCCTTTACGATATTTAAAATCGGTACCAAAAGAATAGATGGTGGTTAAAATAACAAATATTTGAAAAAACATGGCTAAGAAACCTGAGTTCAAGTAATAGGAATAATTTGTAAACGGATTTGACAGCACATGGTTGTTTGCGCTTACTGGCTGAAAATTTGCCTTGGCCTGTTCCATTAAAACGCCATTTTTAAGTTGTTTCTGAATATTTACGCCTGCTGAAAGTGTACCAACAACTTGTTTAAAGGCTTTATCTTCAAGTCCGCCCGGCAAAAGCAGATTGCCATTGAACTGGTTTATTACTTTTGTTTGTTTACCCTGTTTTAAGTCTTTTTCAAAATGGTTTGGGATGGTTATCAGTCCGTAAATATCGCCGGTTCTTACCAAAGCTTCACCTTCATTTTGGTTTAACGGTGCGTATCTGACTTTTAATTCAGGCGTGGCATCGAGCAAGAAAATTAGATTTCTTGATAGAGCAGATTGGTCAAAATCAACCACTGCGATTGGCAAATCCCTGGGAACGCCTTCCTGTAGCAAGGTGTTAAAAAAAAGCATCGAAATAAAAGGCAATATGATGGTAAATATAAAATTGGTTTTATAACTGAAAAGGATCCTGACTTCTCGCTTTGCGATATGCAAAAATGCGTTCATGATTATTTGTTAAATTGGGAATAATCAATTAAAATGCTCATTCCGGGTCTAAGGGAATGTTTGTTATTTACGGGTTTCGCTTTAATTTCAAAAGTTCGGATATCAAATTCTCCTGTTGCTTTGGTGGCATTCCAGGTGGCATAATCGCCCAAAGGCGCCACATAATAAATCTTAAAAACGATTTCCTGATTGTTTAGCGCCGGAACTTTTGCCTTAAACGTGGTGTCTTTTTTGAAATTAAACAAACTTGTTTCCTTAACATTCAATACGGCATAGGAATTTGATAGATCCACCAAATGCACCACGGGATAACCTGCAGGAATAAGTTCGCCTTCTTCAGGCAAAAAATCTAGCACTTCGGCATTTATGGGCGCGGTTATATTTCGTTCATTTTTATAGCTTTCCAATTCAATCAGCGCGCCGTCAGCTTTTCTGACCAAAGCATTTGCGGCGTCAATATCTTCATTTCTAGCTCCTTTTAATGCCATGGCATATTGGCTGTAGGCAGCTTCCTGGTCTTTAATGGAGGCTTCTTTTTTAGCGAAAATTTCATCACGATTTTGTTCTGAGACCACACCGTCTTTATATAAATTTTCGATGCGTCCGTAGGTTTTTTTCATCACATTGGCTGCAGCTGTCGCTTTTTCATAGATGCTTTTTGCCGCACTTATTTCTTCCTGTCTTGCGCCGTTATTTGCTTTGTTCAGTTGGGAGTTTGCAGCTTCTTTGGCAGCCAGTGCCTGGGTTTCTTTGCCGTCAATTTCCTGGCTTTCGAGCGTTGCCAGCAATTGTCCTTTTTGTACGCTTTCACCCTCCAAAACTTCCATTGATTTAAGTCTTGTGGGTATTTTAGCTGATAGATATATTTCCTTCGCTTCTATTCGCCCTTGTAAAATAACTGCTTTTGGCTTTGTTAAAAACCAAATTCCGGTAAGTACAACCGTTGCGATAACAATAATGCTGATAAATGATTTTATTGATTGTGATTTTCTCATTTTAGTTTGATGTGTTTTTGTTAAGGAAACTTTCTGTTTCACCAAGTTGAACCATTAATTCGCCAAAGGCTACATTATAGTGGTAAAGCGCCTCTATTTTATGCAATTTAATTTCAGTTAGTTTTAAAGTGGCATCTATTACTTCTATGGAAGTTCCCGTGCCTTCTTCAAATGCCCGTGTTCTCATATATTTTAGTTTTTCGGCCAATAGTTGATCAGCATTCAAACTTTCATATTGTTCTTGCTGTTTCTTCAACTCGTTGTATATTTTTTCGGTATAGGTTGACAGATTTAAGCGGGCTTGTTTTTCAATTTCTTGCACTTGAGAAACTTTATATTTTGATGCCTTCATCTTATGTGCTCTTTGAAAACCGTTAAAAATAGTCCATTCAGCGCCAATGCCAACCATCCAATTGGTTTTGGCAAAAGACAAATTATCTTTCCATAAGGAGTGTTTTCCGAAGGCGGCTATTTTAGGATAATATTCACTTTTCTCAATTTTTACGCCAACTTCCGCTAACTTGAAGTTATCATCAATAAGTTTCAACTGTTTGTTTTTATTCAACATATCTTGCTGAAAATCAGTTAAAGGAGCTAGAATTACGGGTTCCATAAATTTGGTTGAAATTGTGTTGAATTCACTTCCGCCAATTAAATTTTGAATGGCCGTTATTGCCAAAGACACATCTTTTTGGGCGCCCAATAATTCTCTTTTGGCATTTGACAAGGATACTTTTGCATTCAAGGTTTCTACTTCGGCAAGCATTCCGTTATCAAATAATTTATTGGCCTGAATGTTATGCAATTCAACAGTTTTATGAATTTCTGAACGTAAATTTTCGGCTTCTTTGGCCAGATTTAACTTGAAGTAAAAATTGATTAATTTTAGAGTTAATTCATCTTTTTTAAGTTGATGCTGATTTTCTGAAAGACCCAGTTTTAAATATGCGGCTTCATTTGCGGCATTTATTTTTCCGCCTGCGAAAATAGTCCAATTTACATTTGCTGAGGCAAAACCAAAATTTTGATCCAATAAACCAAAGTTCCAATCGCCCAAAACCGCTTCCGGATTTGGAATATTCATTAAACCGCCAACCATATCACGTGATGCATTTAAATCGACCTTAATATCTTTATCTAAATAAAGGTAACTTCCCGAAACGCCAACTGTTGGAAAATACAATCCTTTCATTGCTTTTCTTTCTTCATCCACCGCTTGTACATGATATTCGGAAGCATTTAAATCGCCATTTTGTTCGAGCATTAAATCATAGGCTTGTTTTAATGAAAGATCCTGTGAATTGCCGATAAGCGAAAAGAATAAGAAAATACCGGTTACAAGTTTTACTTTTTGATTTAATTTGAATATTGAGAATATTTTTGTCATTAATCAACCCTTTTTAAAAAATATAAAACATTGTTGGTTAAATATTCCACATCATCATTTAATAAATCCTGATTTTCAAAAATGTTGTTTCTTTTGAATTGAATATAATCCACCACATAAACAAAAATGTGATAATACAGTTGATATAGGCTAACGCTACTAGAAATTTCATTCGCGTTAACACCTATTTCTTTGATGGTTTGCATTAATGTCAAGCTTTTATCTTTAAGTTCCTCTGTCAGTGAAAAATTATCATTGTGCAATAATTGATAAAAGAATTTTGATGCAATGGGTTCGTTCAAAGAATAAACAATCCGGTTTTGCACAAAGGCACTTATAATAGGCTCGATGCTGGTATTATTTAATGCGATCAAAAATTCCAACTCTTGGTATAGGGAAGAAATTTTTTCATCATATAATTCATTTATTAAATCCTGTTTGCCGCTGTAAATTCGGTATAAATAGCCGCCGCTTACATTTGCGTTTTTTGCAATCATCGCAATAGTGGTAGCTTCTATGCCATAATCAACTATTGTTTTCATCGTGGAAGCTTTGATTCGCCATATTTTTTCTTCATCAATTTTGCGTGCCATATTTTTCTATATTTAAAATGCAAAGGTATGAATAAACATTCATTCATTTATTATTTATCTATAATTATTTTTGAAAAATTGCAAAAGGAGTGAAGAATTTGAAGGAGAATTAGGAATATCAAATATCGGTTATTTCAAACAAAAAAACCCGTGAAGCTTAAGCTTCACGGGTTTTTTTATAAATATTATTATAATTCCAAATCATACTCCCTTTCCTTCGGAAAGGGCTGGCGATAGGATTAACTTAATATCGCTCTTGAAATCACTATTTTTTGAATTTCAGAAGTACCCTCATAAATTTGGGTAATTTTGGCGTCACGCATTAATCGCTCCACGTGGTATTCTTTTACAAAACCATAACCTCCGTGAATTTGAACAGCTTCAACAGTTACATTCATCGCAGTATCTGCGGCATATAATTTTGCCATAGCGCCACTTAAATCGTAATTTAGGTGCTGGTCTTTTTCCCAGGCAGCTTTTATGCACAAATGTCTTGAAGCTTCAATGGAAGTTGCCATATCTGCCAATTTAAAGGCGATTGCTTGGTGTTGGCTAATTTCTTTTCCGAAAGTTTTGCGTTCTTTAGAGTATTTTAGCGCCAATTCATAAGCGCCTGAAGCGATTCCCAAGGCTTGAGCGGCAATGCCAATTCTTCCGCCGGCAAGGGTTTTCATCGCAAATTTAAATCCGAATCCGTCTTCGCCAATCCTGTTTTCTTTGGGAACTTTTACATCGGTAAACATAAGGGAATGTGTATCAGATCCGCGAATCCCTAATTTATTTTCTTTATTTCCCACCACAAAACCTGGCAATCCTTTTTCAACAATTAAAGCATTGATTCCCTTATGTCCTTTTGCGACATCCGTTTGTGCAATTACAATATAAACGCTTGCATTGCTACCGTTGGTAATCCAGTTTTTTGTGCCGTTTAACAAATAATAATCTCCTTTATCAATAGCTGTTGTATGTTGTGAAGTGGCGTCAGAACCAGCTTCAGGCTCACTCAAACAAAAAGCGCCGATAATTTCGCCTGTGGCAAGCGGAACCAAATATTTTTGTTTTTGCGCTTCAGTTCCAAAAGTTTCCAATCCCCAGCAAACCAAAGAATTATTAACGGACATCACAACGGAAGCCGACGCATCAATTTTTGAAATTTCTTCCATCGCCAACACATAAGATACGGTATCTAAACCACTGCCCCCATATAATGGGTCAACCATCATTCCTAAAAATCCAAGTTCCCCCATTTTTTTTATTTGTTCGGCAGGAAATTGTTGTTTTTCATCACGTTCAATCACACCCGGCAAAAGCTCAGTTTGCGCAAAATCACGAGCGGCATCACGTATCATTATCTGTTCTTCGGTCAAATTAAAATCCATAATTAATAAGAGTTTTATGTAAAATTTATTTTTTGTTCAAATATAATTCTTTTTTAGGTTAAATTTTACACAATTAATAAAAATGGAAAAATTTGCCCTTAAGAGTTGCATCAACTTTTGAGAAATGGTTGAAATGAATCAAAAAAATGGAATTAACTGCAAATTTGGTTTCGATGATTTGTTATTTTATAAAGATTAAGTTCTGAAAATCAATCAACTGATTTATTTTATAGGTTGAAGTAATGCAAGCAAATTGTTCCCGAAAAATCTTCGGCCATTTTGCATAAGTTTTTATTATATTTGTTGCACTTGATAAACTTTTATTAATTATGCCTAACGACTAAATTATGACACAAATGTGACCTCCTTTGGGGGAATTATATTTTATACACCAGAGGAAATTTTGTTAGAACAGGTTAAAAATTAATGTCATAAATAGTAAATATCAGGATGAAAAAATTATTAAAAAAGTACGAAGATAAGCAACCCGAAATCGTTTTTCATTGGAAAGACCCAGAATCTGAAGCAGAAGGCTGGACCGTTATCAACTCTTTAAGAGGCGGNNATCAACTTTGACCCAAACGACCCAAGAAAAGAGGAAGTTTTAAGACGATGGTATAAAGCTGTTACGCCTTTATTGAAACATTATTATGGCACCGGAGGCGATTTAAATGTGGACGAAATACACGAAGTGATTCCAATGACCGAAGATTGTGGCGTTTGGCATCCGCAAGAAGGTGTTTTTAACGGACATTTTAAACCAACAGAAGCAGAAAAAATCAACAGAATTGGCCAATTGCGT
This sequence comes from Lutibacter sp., assembly GCA_003516285.1. Classification (GTDB taxonomy): domain Bacteria; phylum Bacteroidota; class Bacteroidia; order Flavobacteriales; family Flavobacteriaceae; genus Lutibacter. The sequence continues at coordinate 8,008 of DPCK01000087.1, forward strand.
TTTGGTGTGATCAAAGTGATTGAAGATGCCAATTTCTCTCCAGATTTATCCAGAAAATTTACGGTTGCCGATATGTTAACCGGTTATGGCGTTGCCGAAGCCGTAAAACATTATTATAATATTTATGGTGGTTCCATTCAAGGAAAACGAGCCATAGTGCAGGGATTTGGGAATGTTGGTTCCGCATCAGCCTATTACTTGACCCAATTGGGCGCTAAAGTGGTGGGGATTATCGACAGAAATGGCGGATTAATCAATGAGAACGGATTTACCCTGAAAGAAATGAGAACCTTATTTTTGGAAAAAGACGGGAATCAGTTGAATTCCGAAAATATTATTCCGTTTGAAGAAATCAATGAAAAAATTTGGGGTTTGCCTGCAGAAATTTTTGTGCCAGCCGCCGCTTCGCGTTTGGTTACCCAAGATCAGGTGACAAAAATGGCCGCATCGGGATTGGAAGTTATTTCTCCAGGCGCAAATGTTCCTTTTGCCGATAAGGAAATTTTCTTCGGACCCATTATGGAATTTGCCGATAAACAGGTGAGTTTGCTTCCAGATTTTATTTCAAATTGCGGTATTGCACGTGTTTTCGCCTATTTAATGGAATCGCGCGTTGAATTGCCTATGAAAGATGCCGCTATTTTTGGCGACATTTCAAATACCATTAAAAAAGCATTGGAAAACACCCATAAAAGAAATTCAGACAAAAAACAGATTTGTAAAACAGCTTTCGAAATCGCATTAAAACAACTAATTTAAACTTTGAATAAAAAATGGAAACAATAATTATAGTACTCTTTATTTTAGGGTACGCCGCAATTGCCCTTGAACATAATTTAAAGCTGGATAAACTGATTCCCGCTTTGGCTATGATGGCAGTTTTATGGGCTTTGGTCGCTTTTGGCATTGATACGGTTCCTAATTGGTTTGATTCTTCAGCGCACAAACTTATTGAGGGTTTTGCTGGATTTTCACTCGAGGAAAGGCGTCATTTGCTGGAAGAAACTTTGCTGCATCATTTGGGCAAAACCGCCGAAATTTTGTTTTTCTTGTTGGGTGCAATGACCATTGTGGAGATTATTGATTATTTTGACGGATTTGCGACCATCAAAGATTTTGTTAAAACAAAAAGCAAAAAAAGGCTGTTGTGGATTTTTGCATTTTTGGCATTTATTCTTTCTTCCATTATAGACAATTTAACAGCTACCATTGTTTTAATTACCATTCTTCAAAAAATAATTCACGATAAAAACACACGCTTGTGGTTTGCAAGTTTAATTATTATTGCGGCAAATGCTGGTGGTGCCTGGTCTCCAATTGGTGATGTTACCACCACGATGCTTTGGATTGCNNGAAAGTAAAAATAAATATGGCGCAAGAATGTTATATTTAGGTTTGGGAGCCATTATTTTTGTCCCTATTTTTAAAACTATTACCCATTTGCCGCCTTATGTGGGGATGATGCTTTCATTGGCCGTAGTGGGTATTTTTGCTGAAATTCACAGCAGAACACAGTTTAGTTTATCTAATGTTGTGGAAAATGATGGAGATGATGCCATAGGATTTCACAGTCCGGTGCACAAATCATTGTCAAGAATAGAGATGCCAAGTGTTTTATTTTTCTTTGGAATATTGATGGCAGTGGCCGCTTTAGAATCCCTGGGATTATTATTTATTGGTGCTGAAGCCTTAAAAGCAGTGGTGCCAAATATTGATATTGTGGTGATGGCTTTAGGTGTTGGTTCAGCAGTGATTGACAATGTTCCTTTGGTGGCTGCCAGTATGGGAATGTTTAATGACCCTATCGACAGTCATTTATGGCACTTTGTGGCTTATTCTGCAGGAACTGGCGGAAGTATGTTAATTATAGGTTCTGCAGCCGGTGTTGTGGCTATGGGAATGGAGAAAATTAATTTTATGTGGTACTTAAAAAATATCGCTTGGTTGGCAGCGATAGGGTTTGTTACCGGGGCAATTGCATTTATGTTGATAAGGAATTTAACTTTTTAAGGATAGTGACCCAAGATGTATCTCTGGTGTTTTATGTTTAAGAATTCTTTTTATTAAAATTTGCCGCATTAGTCCGCCAAAATAATATGCAATTTATGATATGCCGGTATCGGTACTTTGTTATTGGTTTTTTTACGATTCAAACTAATTATAAAATTATTAATTTTTACCTATGGAGAATATTTTAATTTTAATTTTCATTTTGGGTTATTTGTCTATAACTCTGGAACATTCCATAAAAATAGATAAGCTGATTCCTGCATTAATTATGATGGTAATTATGTGGGCCGTAATTTCAATTGGTCAATTTGACATTTACGNNGCGCTATGACCATTGTTGAAATTATTGATCATTTTGATGGTTTTTCGGTGATTAAAGGATTTGTAAAAACTGAAAGTAAGCGGAAACTCATTTGGGTATTTTGCATTATTGGGTTCTTTCTATCAGCAGTAATCGATAATTTAACTACTACCATCATTTTAATTTCTATCCTCAGGAAAATAGTCAAAACAGGTGAACTCCGAATTTGGTATGCAAGTTTAATCGTAATTGCTGCAAATGCAGGAGGTGCCTGGTCACCAATTGGCGATGTTACAACTACAATGTTATGGATTGCCAATAAAGTTACGACAGTAAATTTAATTACAAATTTATTTATTCCATCCGTTATATCCATTTTTATACCTGCGTTTATNNGGAAATATTATGTTTTATTTGGGTATGGGAGCAATTGTTTTTGTGCCTATTTTTAAAACGATTACTCATTTACCACCTTATTTAAGTATGATGCTATCCCTGGCAATTGTGGCCATATTTGCTGAGATTTTAAGCCTAAAAAAAATGGAATTCACAACTTTAGAGAGTGAAAAGAGTCATCTCAGCCCTATCCATAAATCACTTTCACGAATAGAAATGCCAAGTGTTTTATTTTTTCTTGGGATATTGATGGCTGTCGCTGCCCTTGAATCTGTTGGGATGTTATTTCAATTTTCCGAATGGCTTAAAATAACTATACCTAATCCTGATTTGGTGGTATTAATATTGGGGTTTAGTTCTTCTGTGATAGATAATGTTCCTTTAGTTGCAGCAAGTATTGGAATGTTTCATAATGGTATTGACGATTCACTTTGGCATTTTGTGGCCTATTCTGCAGGAACAGGCGGAAGTATGTTAATTATAGGTTCTGCAGCCGGTGTTGTGGCTATGGGAATGGAGAAAATTAATTTTATGTGGTACTTAAAAAATATCGCTTGGCTGGCTGCAATAGGGTTTGTTTCCGGGGCAATAGCTTTTATGTTAATTCGCAATTTTAATATGTGATGGCATAGAAGATTGATTTATACCAATTTTTTTATAAAAAAGGATATACAATTTTAAATTTTTATTTTCGTTTAATGAAAATAANNCTTTTAGTTTTGTTAACTGTTGCGTTGTATATTTATTTTGAACGTTATTTTGCCATAAAAGCAGCTTCAAAAACCGACAGTAATTTTATGAATCAAATCAGGGATTATGTGTCTCACGGTAAATTAGATTCCGCTAAGGTTTTATGCGCCCAGGCAAATTCACCCGCATCACGATTGATAGAAAAAGGAATTTCCCGTATTGGAAAACCTTTGGCNNTCTGACGGATTGTATACTGCGATGACCACCACGGTTGCAGGTTTAATAGTGGGAATTATCGCCTATATTCAATACAACCATTTGGTGGTTAGAACCAATAAAGTGGTGTATGAAATGGAAGCGCATTC
>DPCK01000087.1:11806-18591 GCA_003516285.1 Lutibacter sp.
GGCATCACCGAAAATAAAAAAGCCACTTCAGTAACCATCACAAAGGATTTGGCTTTTTATATTGACAATGAATTAGTGGATGAAGAAATTTTGGAACAGGATTTGCTTGCATTATTGGCAGGAAAAGAGGAACCAACCATTGTTTTACGAGCCGAGGAAGGTGTTCCTATTGAAAAAGCTGTTAAAGTGATGGATATTGCAAACCGAANNGAGTTTTATCTTTTTAACCTTTAACCTTTCAACCACATAGAATATGGATATAAGAGGCCGAAATAAAATAAGTCCGGAATTTAGTATGTCGTCTATGACGGACATTGTTTTTTTGTTGCTTATATTTTTTATGATCACTTCAACATTGGTCACCACCAGTGCTTTGGATATTTTGTTGCCGAAAGCAAGCGGCATCACCGAAAATAAAAAAGCCANNAAAGTGATGGATATTGCAAACCGAAACAGATATAAAGTAATATTGGCCGTTCGCCCAAAATAATAAATATGTCAAATTTTTTAGATACCGATTATAAAAGAAAGTCCGCAGCACTAACAAGTTTGGTAATGAGCTTGATAGTGGTGGCACTTTTTTTCTTCGGATTGACCTATTTAGATCCACCTGAAGAATTTGGGATTGCCTTAAATTTTGGAACTTCTGAAGTGGGTCAGGGCGATATTCAGCCTACAGAAGCTTTACGGCCAGCGGCTTCCCAAGAAGCTGTGCAAGAACAACAGGAAGCCGTTAAAGAGCAAGTAACAAAAGCTGCACCTAAAATTGCGGAAGAAGTACTTACCCAGGATACGGAAGATGCCATTGTGATTAAAAAACGATTGGAAGCAAAGAAGATAGCCGATGAAGTTGCCCGAAAAGAAAGAATTCAACGAGAAGCGATTGCAAAACGACAAGCTGAAGAACTTGAAAAAAGAAAAAAACTGGATGCATTAATCGGTGGTGTGAGCAATTCTAACGGAACGGCTACAGGCGGACAAGGAAATGACAATACTGCCGGAGATAAAGGTAAAATTACCGGCGATCCAAACGCTAGCGGCTACTATGGAAATGGCGCAGGCGGCGGCGGCGGCGATTATCAATTGGGTAACCGAAAACCAATCAGCAGGCCAAAACCAGACTATATTTGCGATGAAGAAGGATTGGTGGTGGTGAGTATTGAAGTCAACGTTTCCGGACGGGTGATTAACGCAACGCCTGGCATAAAAGGATCTACCAATACCGCCGCGTGTTTGCTGTCGCAGGCAAAAGAAGCTGCTTTAAAAACCACTTGGCAACCCGATCCAAATGCGCCTTCCAAACAAATTGGCGTTATAAAATACAGATTTTCCTTATCTCAATAATTTTTAATGGATTATTCAAACACCCTAAAGTGGATGTTTTCACAATTGCCGATGTATCAAAGGCAAGNNGCAGGAACCAACGGCAAAGGATCCACAAGCCATATGCTGGCTTCCGTATTGCAGGAAGCGGGCTACAAGGTTGGTTTATATACTTCGCCGCATTTAAAAGATTTTAGGGAGCGCATTAAAATCAATGGCAAACTCATCAAAAAAATGGAGGTCGTAAATTTTATAAAAAACAACAAATCTTTTTTTGAGGCCAACAATCTCTCTTTTTTTGAAATGACAGTGGGATTGGCTTTCGACTGTTTCGCCAAACATAAAATTGATATTGCCGTTGTTGAAGTGGGGCTGGGAGGAAGGCTCGATTCTACCAATATTATAACGCCCGAAATTTCAGTAATTACGAACATAGGCTATGACCATACGCAATTTTTGGGAGAAACTTTGCCCGAAATTGCTTTTGAAAAAGCAGGGATCATCAAAAATAAGGTTCCGGTGGTTGTTGGAGAATACCAAGCAGAAACATTTCCGGTTTTTGAGAAAATTGCTTCAGAAAAATTGGCGCCTTTATTTTTGGCTTCAAGCAGCGAGAATCATCAATATATATCCGATTTAAAAGGATCTTATCAAATCCACAACATTAAAACGGTGCTTCAGACCATCGAAGTTTTAAAGACGAAAGGCTATGCCATTTCAGAAAAAAATATAAGAAACGGATTGCAAAAAGTGGTTAAAAATACCGGACTTTTGGGCAGATGGCAGGTTTTAAACGAGCTGCCAAAAGTAATTTGCGACACCGCCCACAATGCCGAAGGATTGCGTTATGTGCTCAAACAACTTCAGGAAGAAAAATTTGGGCGACTTCACATAGTTTTAGGCGTTGTAAATGACAAAGATTTAAAATCGGTGCTGCCGTTATTTCCTAAAAATGCCACCTATTATTTTTGCAGGCCAAATATTCCCAGGGGTTTGGATGAGATGGAATTTCAACAGCAATGCGCCAAATTCCAATTAATGGGTAAAACCTATAAAACGGTGCAAACCGCTTATGAAACAGCATTAGATAATGCTGGAAAAAACGATTTAATTTTTATCGGCGGCAGCACTTTTGTGGTCGCTGAGGTGGTGTAAAATAATTTAAGTAAATTTCTGTTTCTAGGTAAATTTTTTCTGTTTTTTTGTTTTATATCCCAAAAATATTATATTTATAAAATAATTACAGCATTGTTACTGGTTCAGTAACCGACCTTTATAGCAAATTTGACCCCAAATTGCTACTGTAAACCTCATTTATTGTTTATCATTATTAATCATTTTAATNNATTTAATTATTTACTAACCAAAATTATCTACTTATGAAATTATTAAAAAACTTTTCGTTTGGAATACTTGTATTCCTATTTATTTTTACTTCAAAAGCCATTGGCCAACAAACGCAAACTACCGAATTTAAACCTGTTTTTTTAACCATTACAACGCTGCATAGGAGCAGTGACCCCAATGTGGACTTTACCGATTGGAGAAAAACCGAGGAAGAATATTACAATAAAGTGACCGCCAAAAACGATTTAATTATTGGCTCGGGTTATTATATGCATTATTTTACGCCAGATGATTCTGAAATTTTATCGGTATCGGTTTACAATTCTTGGGAAGATATTGAAAAAGCAAACGAGATTACTAACAAATTAGTGATGGAAGCTTGGCCGGATGAAGCTAAAAGAACCGCTTTTTTCGAAAAACAAAACAGCTATTATGCACCCAAACACAGCGATGAGATTTATGCTTCAATGAATTATACCAAACCGGTAAAAACCGATTCAAAAGAGCCATTGATTTATTATGTAAAGAAGAATAAATCGGGCAGAGGCGGTTCTGGTTACAAGGAATATTTTGACAATGTAACTATGAAAAATTCTTATGTCAAAGGGTTTTATACGATGAGACACAGATATGGATCTAACAGTCGTGATGTGTTGGAAGTTTCCGTTTTTGAAAATTTAGCTGATATAGAGAAATCTTTCGCGGAAAACACAAAGTTGGAAGATGCACATTGGACCGATAAGGCCAAAGGAGATGAGTTTTTTAAAAAATATGCTAAATTATTTGCCGGACACGGCGATGCCATTTACAGAAATGTTCCAAGTTTGGAAAAATAATATTTAATTAAAATTGTGGCGCTGAACTTATTGGTTCAGCGCCTTTTTTAGGATGTTTCTTACAAATGGTGTTATTTGATGAAATCTAAAAAATATTTTATTATTTTTCTAAAAAAGCTTTGCTTTAAACAAAAACTCGTTATATATTTGCAACCGCTTAGGGCAATTAGCTCAGCTGGTTCAGAGCACCTCGTTTACACCGAGGGGGTCGGGGGTTCGAACCCCTCATTGCCCACCTAAGGAAAATCCCACAAGAAATTGTGGGATTTTTTTGTTTAATGCTTTTTGAAAAGCTCTTTATTAATCAACAAATTTTCAATTTAAATATTTTTACAACTTTTTTCCTTTAATTAAAGTAGAAATTTTCAAAATAGTAATCTGAAGAAAAACGCAAGATTTTTCTGTCCTGAACTTAACAATTATTTATAAATTTATCGGATAAAATATGTCCTATGTTTGAAGATACCCGTTATGACCGTCTAAAGAAAATGCCACTTTTTAAAAAGGCACAGGAAATTATGGAAATTAGCCTTAAAATTAGTGAAAGTGTTTCAATGCACGATGATAAAAATTTGACTGAAGCTGAGGGCAATTTGTTAGAGGGTTATGCCCAATATATCAGAGAAAATGCCACCATTATTCCAGCAAAAATTTCGGGTGCCGAAGCGGTTGAAATTTATGATTTGAAAATGGAAAATGCCGCAATTATCCGCAAAGCAGCGCGCGAGCTCTCAACGTATTGCTCGGGTTTGGCAATGTGCGGCTATAAAAATACCGATTACCTGCAATTGTTAAGAAATGAAGTGGAAGAATTCAGGATTTTGTTCGCCGAATGGGTAAAAACATTTGACCAATGGAATTATATCATTGATCGCTGGGGCTTGTTCAATCCGCCGGGAATTGACTATGACCCCCACGATCCAGATGATGATATTCCTTTTGATCGTGACGAATTATAGATAAATTGCCTTATTTAAATTCATAACTTAACCCATAAATTCTGGGATGTTTGATTAATACTCTGATTTTTAATCATTCAAAATTGTATTTTAGCAAATCAATTTAATATAACACCAATGATGAAAAAACAACTCATTACAATTATAGCCTTATCTTTTATAATTTCTTCGAATACCTGCTTCAAAAATGAAGTAAAAGTCAATCTTCCTGAAAAAGTAATTGTTGAAAATGACAGCACAGCGGCTAAAGAATTTTGGAATAAGTTAAAGGCTTTAAACGGAAAAGCTTTTGAAGGACAATTGACGAGTGCTCCTGCCAATGATGATTTTGCCGGCAAAAAATTGGTGATGCACGTGCTTTTTGCTGACGAAGAAACCATCTTAATTCCATTTAACGTGGGCGACAATCGCTCCAGAACCTGGATTTTGAAATACAAGAGCGGACGAATTGAGTTAAAACACGATCATCGACACGAAGACGGCAGCAAGGATAAAGTAACGATGTATGGCGGGACATCCACAAATTCAGGCACACCCAATATGCAAGTATTTCCGGCCGATCAAGAAACTGTATCCGTGATTCCTGCTGCTTTTTCTAATGCTTGGTGGATTACCGTTGATGGCATCGCATACACGTATAACCTAAGACGTTTGGGCTCCGACAGGTTATTTACTGTTTCTTTCGATTTAACCAAGGAAGTTGAAATTCCAAAACCATCTTGGGGATGGGAGGATTTTAAATAAAGTTAGATGTTAGATGTTAAATGTTAAATGTTAAATGTTAAATGTTGAATAAATGTAAATACTAAAGTTAAGAAATGATTTCCTTTCACAGTAAAATTGAATTCCCTTTCCTTAGGAAAGTTTACCTGCCGCGGTAGGGGTTGGGGATAGGAATTTAATCCGTAGTAAAACTCCAAATTTGGCCAACTGTTTGTCCGCCTTTATTGTCTTTCACCGTCACTTTCCAGTAATATGTTTTTGAAGCCAAAAGCGATGCCGAATATGTTTTTGCGCTTTGGTTTGGTGATGCTATTGTCAAGTTGTTTTTGTCCGTGCCAAAATACACATCATACGTTAAAATATCACTTGTATCAACATCACTTGCTGTCCAGGTTAGCGCCAATATTTTTGGAGCGCCGTGCACAACTTCATTTAACGTTGGACTCACCAAAACCGGTGAAAATGGCAAATGGTTTGTAACGCCAACACCTTCGGTATAAAAACTAAAGGTTGTTGAATAATTGCTTGACGCATTTTTATTGTCCGTGGCTTTTACCCGCCAATAATAGGCAATTCCTTTTTCCAAAGTAATTGATTTGCTGGTGGTGGTTGAAGTTACATTATGAGTCAATGGCGAAAACTGCGTGTTTTTAGAAACCTCAATGTGATAATTGATTGGATCACCCTGACTGTCGGTTGAGGCGTTCCATTGAAAATTCAACACATTGTCTATGCACAATAAATTATTGGTAGGATAGGTGAGTGTTGGTACTGTTGGCGCCGAATTTACAACCGGTGGAGGTGTTGGGTCGTCTCCGCCACCACCACAAGCCCCTAAACTAAAACTAATTGCTGCGATATATATAAATTTTTTCATTGTATTATTGTTTGATAATTTTCAGGGTTACAGGCTGGTCTAAAAGCACTTTTGCGATATACACGCCTATAGGTTTGTTTGCTAAACTTAATTGTATTTTTCCGAAAACCACCGGATATTTTTTTGTCGAAATCAATTGCAAATTGAAGTTGTACAATGCAACAATTACTTCTGTTTCTGATGTTGGAACCGTAATATAAAAAATGTCTTTGGTTGGATTAGGATACGCAAAAACACTTTCAAAATCATCAATGGTTTTTGCATAAACTCCTTCACAGAAAACGGCCGTCTTAACTTCCAAAATATCACCGCCTTTTACATCAACAGAAAATATAGGAGCCATTGTTTCAAATTGTTCCAGTCCGTTTACAAAAATCTTAAATGGCGCAGTTCCTTTTTCAATTTCAACGGAAGCTTTGCCTGAGACAACACTCGATTTTCCTGAAACTGTAGTTCCTGCAGCAACAGTAACGGCATAACATTGCTGATAAGTTTGCCCAGCAACCTCTATACAGAAATTATACGTTCCCGGAGCCAAATTTGCGGAGGTTGCCGTTGTACTTGTAAAATTATAAGTAGCATTGTTAATTGTTACAGTATAATTTAAAGCTGCCACTGCCGTTATTTTAATTTGTCCGTTGTTTTTGCCCGGACAGGTTTCGCTGGTTACTTCTACCGTAAAATTGTTGGCTGGTAAGGTGAATATTGGGCAACCGGTGC
>DPCK01000016.1 GCA_003516285.1 Lutibacter sp.
TATAATTTAATGACCATTGAAAATGCGCAGGAAATTTCCATTTCCTATTTGCCGGAGATGCTGGAAGGACAAGTTTCTGTACTAAGTTCGGGACATCTTTCACCGGCAGAATCTTTGTATTTGCTAAACAGTTTAAGAAAAAGTGCTTTGTACCGTGCAGATCAAAACAGTTATGTTTTATATCCGAACAAACAACTTAAAAGGTTTGTTGACAAAAACAATATTCCTTCATCAGTCATAGAAAAATCGGATTTAGCGATAGAATTGCTGAAAAACAGAAATTCACAAATCATTGAAAAAGATCTTTTGGGAAATTGCCATTTCAATGGGAATTTTAACAATGCCAACAGCCTTAAAACTGCCTTGGAAACATTGCCAAAAACTTATCAAAAACTCGTTGAAAAAGACNNAAGGCATTGGCGTTCACAAATCGCCCGAAGTCTATGGCGCATTTCCAACTGATCCGTATTCGCATACACCTGCAGGAAAAGGTGCGCAACAGCCTGGAATGACCGGTCAAGTTAAAGAAGATGTTTTGGCAAGAATGTGCGAATTGGGTGCTTTCGTAAAAAATGGCATCCTTAAATTTCAGTCTGATTTTTTGAAAAAAGAAGAGTTTCTTAAAGAAGGAAAAACAGTTCATTTTACCGATGTGAACCTTCGGGAAAAAGAATTGATACTTGAAAAAAATTCACTTTTCTTTACTTATTGCCAAGTTCCCATTGTTTATAGATTGGCGGATAAAAATGTAATTCAGGTTATTTATTCCGATGAAAAATCAGTGGAAATTGATGGATTGAATTTAAACCCGGAAATAAGTAACCAAATTTTTGAGAGAACCGGAGCAGTTTCAACGATTTTGGTTTATCTAAAGGCATAATTTTTAATAAAAACAGCATCATCCCAAATAAATTTAAATCGGTATGAAAAAATATCAGAATATTGTAATCGCCCTTATCATTATTTCCGCATTCAGTTCTTGTAAAGTCACAGAAAATAAATCGGAAAAAACAACTGTAAATACCTTGAGTTTTGTAAAAACAAAAGGAACGCAATTGGTTGACGCAAATGGCAATTCCATCATTTTAAAAGGAACAAATTTGGGCCACTGGCTGGTTCCTGAAGGCTATATGTTTAAAATGAATCAGGTAAATGCGCCCCGAAAAATTGATGAAATGTTGTATGAATTGGTTGGACCAGACAGTTTACAGGTTTTTTGGAAAGGTTTTTTAAACAATTACATCACGCACGACGACATTAAATATTTAAAAAGCATCGGCAGCAATCATATTCGCTTACCTTTTCATTATAAAATGTTTACGGATGATTTGTATATGGGAGAAAGAAATGCCGGATTTAAATATTTTGACCGATTGTTAGATTGGTGCCGACAAGAAAAAATGTATGTTTTGTTGGATATGCACGGTGCGCCGGGCGGACAAACGGGTGACAATATAGACGACAGTTATGGCTATCCTTTTCTTTTTAAAAGCAAATCGTCCCAGGATTTAATGACAGAAATTTGGGTGAAAATTGCTGAAAAATATAAAAACGAACCCTTAATTATCGGTTATGATATTGTAAATGAACCGATTGCGCATTATTTTAACGATGAGCTTCCCTATTTAAACCATCAGTTGTTTTTGCTTTATAAACGCATTGTCGCAGAAATTCGAAAAGTGGATAAAGAACATACCATTTTTCTGAATGGCTCAAACTGGAGCGGAAATTTTGACGTGTTCGAAGAAATTATTGATGATAATGTGGTGTATGAGTTTCATAAATATTGGTTTGAAGTAAATCAGGGAGCCATACAGCAATATCTCGATTTTAGGGACAAACATCAGGTTCCCGTTTATATTGGAGAAACTGGCGAAAATACCGATGAATGGGTAAACGATTTTAGAATTTTGCTGGACAAACACGAGATTAGTTGGGCTTTTTGGCCGTATAAAAAAATGAATAATCTTGCTGGTATTATGAATTTTAAGGAACCTGAAGATTATCATTTAATCACTAAATATGCCGACAGCGATCGTTCTTCTTTTGCTAAAATGAGAGAAAACAGACCCGATATTTTAAAAATTCAAAAAGCACTGAATGACTATTTAGAAAATAGCCTTTACAAAAATAACTTTCCCAACAAAGGATATATAAAAGCCTTAAATTTTAAAACAGACTAAAAAATATTTAATACGATACCATTTTCTCAAAATAAATAAACACCAATGAAACAGCTTTTTTTATCCATTTTACTTGTTATTTCTTTAATAATTGTTGGCTGCAAAAGCCAAAATAAACTGACCAACACAACACAAACTTCCGACATAGACCAAAAAGTTGATTCCATTTTGGCTTTAATGACGCTTAAGGAAAAAGCGGGACAAATACTGAATATTGGCTTGCCGGCAGTGTTGAAGGGCGATTATTGGGATTCCCGGGATAGTGCCGTTTATAGTCCCCAAAAATTTAAAGAGTTAATTATTGACTATGCTGTAGGGTCCATTCACAATACACCCGGTTATCCTGCCGAAAAAGAAGGTTGGTATGAAATCCTTAAAAAAATTCAGGATTCCGCTATGCAAAAAACCCGCTTGGGAATTCCGGTGCTGTATGGAATTGACAATATTCACGGAGCCAATTATGTGAATGGATCTGTGATGTTTCCGCATCAAATAGCGATGGCGGCCACTTGGAATACCGAACTCACTAAAATATCGGCAGAAATCACTTCTTATGAATCAAGAGCTGCTTCCCTTCCCTGGAATTTCAATCCGAATGCCGATGTGGCTTTGAATCCGCTTTGGGGTAGAATTGGTGAAAGTTTTGGTGAAGATCCTTATTTAATTTCAGAAATGACTTTGGCGTATTTACACGGTTCACAAGAAAAAGGCTTGCAGGATTCCACCAGCACCGCGGTTTGCTTAAAGCATTTTATAGGTTATGGGGCAGGAAAAAACGGAAAAGACCGCGCAAATGCATTGATTCCTGAAAACAGTTTACGACAATATTTTTTACCGCCTTTTGAAAAAGCCATACAAAATGGCGCTAAGGGCGTAATGATCAGTTCCAATGCCGTAAACGGAATTCCGTGTCATATCAACAGTTATTATATCAATGATATTTTAAAAGGTGAACTAGGATTTAAAGGCGTGGTGATTTCCGATTTTAGTGATGTTGAATTTTTGATCACTGCACATCTATCGGCAAAAGACAAACGCGAAGCCACAAAAATGGCCGTATATGCCGGTTTGGATATGATAATGAATCCTTTTGATGCCGATATTGTTGAGATTATTGTTGATTTGGTGGAAAAAGGAGAAATTCCGTTAAGCAGAATAAACGATGCCGTAACCAGAATTTTAAGACTAAAATANNTAAAATATGAACTGAATTTATTTAAAGTTCCATACAATAACCCGAAAGGCTACACAAAATTTGCCAGTCAGGAACATATTGACGCCAATTATAAAGCAGCCACCGAAGCCATAACATTGCTAAAAAACAACAACAATATTTTACCGCTTCCATCAACTAAAAAAGTGCTGGTAACGGGTTATTCGGCGAATTCCATCAATATTTTGAACGGCGCCTGGTCGCGGTCTTTTTTGGGAAGAGACACCATTTATAACGATCCAAATAAATTAACCATTTTAGACGCCATAAAAAAACAAGTTGGCGAAGCCAATGTTGAATTTGTGGAAGGAACAGATTATTTGGAAGACATCAATTCAGACAAAGCTGCAGATATGGCAAAAAATGCTGATTATATTGTAGTTTGCGTTGGAGAAATTCCTGCTTCAGAAAAACCTTCCGACATTAATGAACTGGATTTGCCTTTGGTTCAGCAAGAATTGATCAAAAAGCTTTCAGTCCTAAAAAAGCCAATCATTTTAGTGATGGTGCAAGGACGACCAAGAATTATCAGAGAAATTGAACCCTTGATTGAAGCCATTGTTATGGCATATTTACCAGGAGATGAAGGCGGACGCGCGGTTTCAGATGTGATTTTCGGAAACGTAAATCCGAGCGGAAAGCTCCCTTACACCTATCCGAAATATTCAGGAAACATTTTGCCGTATTATTACAAAAGACCAGATATCAGAGATATTAACTGGGGATATGACGGTTTTTATCCGCAGTTTGAATTTGGTTTTGGTTTGTCGTACACCACTTTTAATTATTCCAATTTAAAAATGAGTGCCGACACCGTAAAAGCTTCGGAAGAACTAAAAATCAGCGTTGATGTAAAAAATACCGGAAACAGAAAAGGAAAAGAAGTTGTAGAAGTTTTCCTTAAAGATTTGGTGGCTACACTATCACCGGACTCTAAAAAATTGGTTCGATTTGAAAAAATTGAGCTCAATCCTGGCGAAACAAAAACGTTAAACTTTGTGCTGCATTCAAAAGATTTGGCCAATATTGGGATTCATAACAAATGGATTATTGAGGATGGCGAATTTGAAATTCAGGTTGGCGGAAATCCCCAAAATTTACTTAAGAAAGGCTTTAATTACAACAAATAACAACCTTTTCTTCTTATAAATATCAAAGATTGCATACCTTCAAAATTAATAAAATTATAAAATAATTCATGAAACCATGAAAATTCAAAAAAATATTTTAATCCTGTTTTTATTTATTTCAATAAACACCAATGCCCAAGAATATCAAAAGATTTGGCAGACTGAAATTGATGCCTTTGACAAATTAAACGGCGCCAATCCTTTACAGGAATGCATTCTTTTTACGGGAAGTTCTTCCATCAGAATGTGGAAAAATCCCGCTAAAGATTTCAACAATCCGAAAATTTTAAACAGAGGTTTTGGAGGCTCGCAAATTATTGATTTAATAGAAAATTTTGATCAGGTAATTTTAAAATATCAACCAAAAAAAATCGTCATTTATTCGGGTGACAACGATATTCAGGAAGGTAAATCGGCCGAAATTGTTTATGGCGATTTTTGCACACTATATGGGATGATTAAAGCAAAATTACCAAATGCAGAAGTATATTATATCGCCATCAAACCAAGTTTAAA
The DNA here is from genome assembly GCA_003516285.1 of Lutibacter sp. Lineage (GTDB taxonomy): Bacteria > Bacteroidota > Bacteroidia > Flavobacteriales > Flavobacteriaceae > Lutibacter. The sequence goes on from DPCK01000016.1 coordinate 5,043, forward strand.
CCGTTGGGAAAAAGTGATAGAAATGCAAAAAGCCAACACCATGATTAATGAGTATTTAAACACCAAATCAAATGCCTTTTTTGTGGATGTATTTTCTCCTATGATTGATCTAAACGGCAAACCTTCTGAAAAATGGTTTATGGAAGACGGATTGCATTTGACTGATGAAGGATATCAATTATGGACAAAAATTTTGGCGCCTTATCTTAAATAGCAACAATTTTAAATACCAATTTCAATAAATTTAATGCCCAATTCTTTCTGAATTTCGTGAATCCTTTGCACTTCATTAGGAACAATTAAGGCGATTGAAAATCCGGTTTTTCCCGCTCTTGCAGTTCTACCGCTTCTGTGTGTGTAATATTCCAATTGTTCAGGCAATTGGTGATGAATAATGAACGCCAAATTGTCCACATCAATGCCTCGTGCAGAAACATCGGTGGAAATTAAAACTTGCAGACTTCCATTTTTAAAAGCGCGCATCACTTTATCGCGTTCTTTTTGTTGCATATCGCCTTCTAAAGCTTCAACCGAAAATCCTTCTTCTTTCAATTGTGCGGTTAAATTTTGTACGCCGGCTTTGGTTCTGCAAAAAATAATTCCGCGATCTGTACTCCTTCTTTCCAATATTTTAATGAGCAGGTTCACCTTGTCTTTAACTTCGGTTTTAATGTATTGATGCGTAATGTTTACATTCACCAAATCATTTTTGTTTACGGCAATTTTAGGTGTATTCGCTGCCATATACGTTTTTATGATTTTTAGAATTTCTTCGGGCATTGTTGCTGAAAATAGCCAGGTATTTCTTGAACCGCTCGTAAATTTTAAAATTCTGTTCAAATCCTGTTTAAAGCCCATACTCAACATTTCATCGGCTTCATCCAAAACGAGTGTTGATATTTTCTTTAAATCAACTTCTCCCCTTTCAATTAAATCCAACAATCTTCCCGGAGTTGCCACAATAATATGCGTGGTTCTTTTTAGGGATTTCATTTGAATGTCTATTTTTTCACCGCCATAAACACCTTCAACAAAAATTTTATCGTTGGAATATTTGGTAAATTTAAACAGTTGCTTTTTTATTTGCTGCACCAATTCGCGCGTTGGTGCCAAAATTAAAGCCTGAGTATAAGGCAAAGCAGCATTAATATTATGCAATATTGGCAATCCGAATGCAGCAGTTTTACCTGTTCCTGTTTGCGCCAATCCAATAAAATCGGTTTTTGAGTTCAACAAAATCGGAATCGTTTTTTCCTGAATTTCTGTAGGTGTTTTAATCCCCAATTCTTTTAATGCTTCAATATATTCTTTGCGAATCCCTAATGCTGAAAATGTGGCCATAATTTTATTTTTTGAAAGGTGCAAATATACGCTTATTTATAAGGCTTTAACTATTTATTATTTAACCAAAAAAAGAGTCTTTAAGTGTTTTTAAATCTGTAAAAAAGATTTAATCAAAAGCAAAAAAGTGAAATATTTTAAAAAAAATCATAAAAAAACCGCTTAAAAAGCGGCTTTTAATATAAATTTATGTTGATGTCAACTTATACTTTCTTAACCCTAACGGCATTCATCCCTTTCAATCCGCGTTCCAGTTCAAAACTTACTTTGTCGTTTTCTTTAATTTCATCCAACAATCCGCTTACGTGAACAAAATATTTTTCTTGAGATTGGCTTTCAATTATGAAACCAAAACCTTTTGAAGAGTCATAAAATGAAACTTTACCTTGTTTCACGGCAATTTCTTCTTCACCTCTGTCTTCTTTTTTAGGAATCCCAATTTCAATAGTTGAGGCATCCACTTTTATTTTTCTTGATGGATCCATTGGTGTATCAGTAAGTTGTCCAAACTCATCCACATAAATAAACTCACTTTCCTGTCCGCCAGCTTTACGCTCTTCTTTTTTAATAAGTTTATCTTGCTTCTTCTTTAGACGCTTTTTTTCTCTTTCTTTTTTACCAAAGGTTTCCTGTGATCCGGCCATTAATTAATGATGTTTTATTTTTTATTATTTGATCTGTTTTCCCCCAAACAGTTAAGGTTGTCATTTAAATTTGAAACGAAATATTGGAAAATGGCAATTTTTAAGATTGATTTACACAATGATTTATTCAGCAATTGCAATGACTTATCTCCTAATGAACTAAATATAGCTATTTAATTTTTACTGAAACTTTTGCAAAGATAACCTTTCCATTTTAATTTTCGTGAAACTTTTTTTAATTTAATTTTGAGTTTCAATCAATTACATAGGTTTACTTAATTCAGTAATGGCGTTTATGATACAATTTTAGTGAAATAATTATTAATAATCAATGGTTAATTACAAATTGTGTTACTATACAGTCACTAACAATCAAATTGTATTAAAATTAAATTTTTAAACTCATCATCATTTTTTATTATTCAGGCTGTAAAGGCTTATAATTGCTAATTTTTTAACAATTTGCTTATATTCAATAAATTACTTAATTTTAATTTATTATTTCGAAACCAAAAACCAATATTAACCAACACTTTAAATTATGACAAAAAAAAACGACAAACCCACAAGCGCTTTTTGGATTATTAGCGTTTTAGCATTACTATGGAATATTATGGGCGTTGCAGCCTATTTAGGTCAGGCATATATGACCGATGAAGTTTTAAAAGCGTTGTCTGAAGGCGAGCAAGCTTATTATGAAAATGTTCCTGCATGGGTAACCGCCGCTTTCGCAATTGCCGTTTTTGCTGGCGCTTTTGGATGTGTTGGACTTTTGATGCGTAAAAAATGGGGAACAATTCTTTTTGTTATATCGATTATTGCCGTAATTGCTCAGTCAACTTACAACCTATTTATTCAAAAATTTATGGAAGTGCCGCTTCAACATATGATTTGGTCGATTGTGGTTATTGTTATTGCCATTTTCTTGGTTTGGTTTTCAAGTAATGCAACCAAAAAGGGTTGGATTTCTTAAAATATGATTCCAAAAAAATTTGAAAGCCTGAAAAATAGGATTCAGGCTTTTTTTATGTCCGTTTTACATAAATAGACATCCATAAATTACTACTTTTGGAATTAAATGAAAAACCTTTTAATTATCGGATTTATTTGGCCTGAACCCAATTCAACGGCCGCCGGAAGCAGAATGCTGCAATTGATTGAATTATTTCAAAAAAATGCTTTTACTGTTACTTTTGTTTGCACTGCCTCAAAGTCAGATAAATCATTTAATTTCGAAACACTAAATATTCAAACATTTGATATTCAATTAAATGAATCAAGTTTTGATGCACTGGTTAAAGAAATAAATCCGGACATCGTTTTGTTTGACAGGTTTTTGACAGAAGAGCAGTTTGGTTGGCGTATTGCCGAAAATTGTCCGGAAGCCATCAGAATTCTGGACACAGAAGATTTACATTTTTTAAGAAGTGCAAGGCAAATTGCTTATCAAAATAATGAAAAAGTTACTTTAAAAAACCTGACAAATGATTTGACAAAACGAGAAATTTCTAGCATTTATCGCTGTGATTTAACGCTTATCATTTCAAAATATGAAATGAAATTATTGAAAAAGACCTTTAAAATTGATAAATCATTGCTGCTTTATGTGCCGTTTTTATTGAACAAGATAGATTTAGGAACCTTTCGCACCTATCCAACTTTCGAAAATCGGAATCATTTTATTTCCATCGGAAATTTTAAACACGAACCCAATTGGAATTCGGTTCAATATTTAAAAACAGTTATTTGGCCATTAATCCTCGAAAAATTACCGGAAGCCCAATTGCATATTTATGGCGCTTATACAACCGAAAAAGTACTGCAACTTCACAATAAAAAAGAAGGATTTATCATAAAAGGCTGGGCAGAAAATACAGAAGATGTTTTCACAAATGCGAGAGTTTGTCTGGCACCACTTCAGTTTGGTGCAGGTTTAAAAGGAAAATTATTGGATGCGATGCAATTTGGAACACCAAGCGTTACCACCAACATTGGCGCCGAGGCGATGCACCATAAATTAGCCTGGAATGGATTTATTGCCGACGATCCAATTGAATTTGCGCTAAAATCGGTTGAATTATATACGGATGAAAAACTGTGGAAGAATGCACAACAAAGCGGAATTGAAATCATTAATTCCTGCTTTTCCAAAGAAAAATATGAGGAAAAACTGCTAAAAAAAATTAAAGCGATTCAAAAAAAATTGGTAAAACACCGATTAAAAAACTTTTTGGGAGCCATTTTGCTGCATCACACTTTAAAAAGCACAAAATATATGTCGAAATGGATCGAAGAAAAAAATAAATTCTTGTAAACAAAACTTAATTTATGCCTTTTTTCGAATGAAGAATGTCCATTATTTCAGCAGGAACTTTAACAGGTTTCATCGTATTTTTATCGAGCAAACACCAAATTGTTTTTGCTTTTACCAATAATTTATCAGCCTTTTTAATTTCGACAAAACGTTCCGATTTTACACCATAAGAATCTCCTATATAAGTAGTTACAATAATTTCATCATTCAGCATTGCGGGCGAAAAGTAGTCGATTTCGTGCCTGATGACGACCCAAACATAATTCGCGTCAATCTCATTATTGCATATTGAGCTCCAATGTTTTTCTGCCACATTTTGCACCCATTGCAAATACGTTATGTTGTTTACGTGATTTAGCGCATCAAGATCGTTCTGGTCAACAATTAACGTATGGCTAAAGCTGTTTTCGATCATTGTATCATTTTAAAAACCCTTAAAAATAACTAAATTTATTAATATTTAAAGGTAAATTAGTCCTAAAATTAATTCAAAAAATAATTGGAATAATAAATGTTATATTTTACATTTACCGCGTCAAAAGAAAGTTAAAAAATTTACAGTCGTGATGCTTACAGTAAAAAAATTTTCGTGGGGACGACAGTTTTTTTCGAGATTTTCGCGGCTGTTTTTAAGAAATAAAATTTTCAAAAGCAGTTGTAACATCGATATCTTTATATACTACCGTTGTGGGGACGACAATTAGACAATTAAAAGATAGTTACAACTGTTTTTTTTATTTGTGGGGACAACAGTTTTTCTCAATTTATAATGCAATACAACACTTTTTCGGCGTAATGAAACTGCCGTTTTTATTTTTAAATTTAAAATATGGAATAAGTGTATTTATATAAATACGCTTTAATTTTTCCCGATTACTACTTTTATTTTTCATTTGGATTAAACCCATCATTCAAAAATTTTAAATTAATATTTTATAAATAGCTCTTTAAGTATATTAAAGAATTCGTAATTACTTTTTTTTGTTACCAAGCGAATGTTTTTTTTGGACATTTTAATAAGTAAACATCATTTCAAAAAAAATACAGCCGCAGTATTTATCTTCCAGTTACCGTTGTGGGAAAGGTGGCTTTTGGATAAATGTGTTGCGGCTGATTTATTTAAACATAAATATTTATCTGATTTCAGCAAATTAAATTGCTTAAAATCAGATAAATATATAATAACTGGATATTTCAAAGGCGTGGGATTTATAATTTCGCTTTGAAACTCACTGATACGAAATGTAACAGCCAGAGAAATTATTATTAATAAAATTAATAATATTGTACTCATTTTTTAGGGGTTTTGGGGTTGGGGGTTGATTTATATTCCTAACGCTTATTTAATAAAAAAAGAGGTAGCATCAAGGTTCTTACTAACCATCTAACTTTGTAAAAGCATTTTCGGATTGCTTTTTTAAGTATGTGACTACAGTGATACTACCTCAAGGGGTTGTTTACTTTTTCATAAATTCTTAAAGGTTTTAATGGTTCTTAATTTTTACTTCCAATTAATTTCTTACTATTAATTCTTATTCTAACTTTCTAATTAATTCTTACTACGTAATTAATTCTTAAATTTATTTTAGGTTATTCTTTATAACTGGTTGGGGGTAACAACCCATTATTTTAATAATAACCCATTTTATTCGGGGTTGATTTATTTATTTCTAATTTTTTCCAATAATTTATTCAGTATCAGAATTTCCTCTTCTGTTAGGCCATCTACTATATCATTCTTAAATTCTGAATGAACAGCGTCAATTTCAGCCAACAAATTTAAACCGCTCTCGGTGATTCTAATTTCTACCATCCTCCTATTCTCTTCACTTTGAATTCTGCTTATCAAACCTTTCAACCGTAATTTTTCAACCAAACGCGTTGTATTACTGTTTTTGCTCACCATTTCGGCTTGCAATGTTAAAAGATTCGCTGGTTCTCCTTTCAACTCTCTTAAAGAACTTAATACTTGATATTGTTGAATTGATAATGCATATTCTTTTAAATGATCTGAAAACTTTTCATTCATCCAATTACCTGTATGCAATATATTCTCAATTGTATAATCAGGTAAGCTTGACGCATCCTTTTTATCATTTTTATTCAACTTCGGGGGACAACAATTATCTATACTACAATTGTATATACATCAAATGTATGTACAAAATTTAAAACCACCAAATATTTTTGTTAAAAACTTTCTTTTTATTTTCATAAATCCATATTAAATTTCAAAATAATAGTGTCTAATTGTTTGATTTTACGCCCTTTAATTTAATGACACTTCACTCCTAACCCCAATGTTAACGGCGTATTTATGCTAACTTATCTTATTTCTGAGGTTTTCGTTAAACTTGTGGCCAGATGTTTAATTAGGCAGAAAAAAAGAGATATTTTTTAAAACAACTATTTAAAATTGTTGATAACTATGATTATTTTACCTTTTAAAACGCTAAAAATTAGCCTCTATACCTGCCCTATTGCTGTTAATAAAACAGCCATTTATAAGATGGGGAAATATAAAATGACTTGAATTACCTTAAATTCGTTGATTATATTCCAAAAAAAAGCGCTTCCAAATTAATGAAAGCGCTTCTAAATATTTAAGTAAAAGTTTATTTAAAATTAATTTTTCGCATACGTAAACTTTGTGGCGTAACTTCTAAATATTCATCATCCTTAATATACTCCATACATTCTTCCAAAGAAAATTCTTTTTTAGGCGCAATGTTTACGGCCGTATCTGTTCCGGATTTACGAACGTTTGTTAATTTTTTACCTTTTATAAGGTTGATTGCCATATCATCTTGTCGGTTATTTTCGCCAACAACTTGTCCTTTATAAATTTCCTGGTTGATATCTATAAAGAAAATACCTCTATCTCCCAATTTATCAATTGCATATGCTGTTGCTTTTCCTGCTTCAGCAGATATTAATGCACCATTCACTACTTCATTAAAATCACCTTTATATGGGCTAAACTCCACAAAATTATGGTTAATAATCGCGGTGCCGGCAGTTGCAGTCAATAATTTATTACGCAAACCAATTAACCCTCTTGAAGGAATGGAAAATTCTAAATGCTGTAGATCGCCTTTAGGTTCCATAATTAATAAGTCTCCTTTTCTCAAGGATACCAAATTAATTACTTTGCTTGAAGATTCTTCAGGAACATCAATCACCAAAGTTTCATATGGTTCGCATTTAACGCCGTCGATATCTTTCATAATTACTTGTGGTCTTCCCACTTGTAACTCATAACCTTCTCTTCGCATTGTTTCAATCAATACAGATAAATGCAAAATTCCACGTCCAAAAACATTAAATCGGTCTTCACTGTCCGTATCTTCTACCCTTAGGGCTAAATTCTTTTCAATTTCTTTGTACAATCTATCACGTAAATGACGAGAAGTTACAAATTTTCCCTCTTTTCCATAAAAAGGTGAATTGTTAATGGTGAACAACATACTCATTGTAGGCTGATCTACTTTTAACCTTGTTAAAGGTTCAGGATTTTCAAGATCGGCAATGGTATCGCCAATTTCAAAACCTTCTATACCTGTTATAGCACAAATATCACCACTTCTTACAGTAGCTGCCCTGTCTTTACCCATACCTTCAAAAGTATGAAGTTCTTTGATACGTACTTTTTTAAAAGTACCATCCGCTTTACAAATCGCGTAATCTTTGCCTTCAACCAAATCGCCTCTAAATACGCGTCCGATAGCGATACGGCCAACAAACGAGGTAAAATCCAAAGAAGTAATTTGCATTTGAGGTGTTCCTTCATAATAAGGAGCCTCCGGAATATTTTCTAAAATTGCATCTAATAAAGGCACTATATTATCAGTTTGTTCTCTCCAATCCGTATTCATCCAGTTATGTTTGGCTGAACCATAAATTGTGGCAAAATGAAGTTGGTCTTCAGTTGCATCTAAAGCACACATTAAATCGAATACTTTTTCGTGCACTATATCTGGGGTACAATTTTCTTTATCAACTTTATTCACCACCACTATTGGTGTTAAACCCAACTCTAAAGCTTTACCTAAAACAAAACGCGTCTGAGGCATTGGGCCTTCAAAAGCATCCACCAACAATAAAACACCGTCGGCCATATTTAATACCCTTTCTACCTCACCGCCAAAATCGGCGTGACCGGGAGTGTCAATAATATTGATTTTTACGCCTTTATAAATAATAGACACGTTTTTTGACAGGATGGTAATTCCTCTTTCTCTTTCTAAATCATTGCTGTCCAATAATAATTCGGTACGAACTTTACGTTCATCTAAAATATGGGCTTGATCAATAATTTTATCAACCAAAGTCGTTTTACCGTGGTCAACGTGGGCTATAATAGCGATGTTTCTGATAGATTGCATGTTCTAATTTTTTTAGGCGATGCAAAAGTAGTTGTTTTATTTTGTTTTATCTCACAAAAATTTCACAATGATTTTCCTTCTTTAATATTCTTAACTAACTGTTAATGTATATCTTAAGTATGACCCAATTGTGTTTTTACAAAATTCAATTTTATCAAATAGGTAGTAATATGGCTTATTGGCAGACTTCAATAGTAAATTATAGTGTTTTTAGATGAATTTTGATCTTTATAAAAAGCAGAAAAAAAACTGCCAGAAATGACAGTTTTTTTTCAAAATTATTTTAAAAACATCTTAAATTTTACGTCTTTCACGTTCCCTTTTCAGTAATTCAAGTTCCCTATTTGTTTGTCCGGCCACTGAAGTATTTTCTTCTGCACGTCTAATTAAGTAAGGCATCACGTCGCGAACAGGGCCAAATGGCAAATATTTAGCCACATTATATCCTGCTTCAGCTAAATTATAACTTATATGATCGCTCATTCCATACAATTGGCCAAACCAAATTCTCTTGTCGTTTTTGTCGAAATTGTATTTTTCAATTAAATCCATGCATAAATAAGAGCTGTCTTCGTTATGTGTTCCAGCAAAAATGGCCATATCCTCAATGTTTTCCATCATATAGATTAAAACATCATTGTACATTTTGTCGGTGGCGGCTTTGTTTTCACAAATTGGATCTTTATATCCATATTCCTCAGCGCGTTCCCTTTCTTTTTCCATATATGCCCCACGCACCAATTTCTGTCCGATTTTAAATCCTTTTTCTTTAGCTCGGATGTGCAATTTTTTAAGATAATCCAATCGATCCCAACGGTATAACTGCAAAGTGCCAAATACAATCACTTTTTCTTTATTGTATTTTTCCATCATTTCTTCAATTAAATCATCGGCAGCAAGTTGCATCCAACTTTCTTCAGCATCAATCAATAAAGGAATATTTGCTTTATGTGCTGCTTTACTTACCGTATCATAGCGTTCTTTAATCCGCTTCCACTCCACCACTTCGTGCGCATCTAATGTGATGCCTTCNNACAGAATACACATTTTTTGTGTACATTTTATCGATTGTTGACATACAATCGGTTTCCGTAACGCCGCCACAAAAATGATCGAAAACGGTAGCCCTGATGATACCTTCAACAGGCAAATGCGTTTTAAGAGCAAACTTGGTAACAGCGGTACCAATTTTAACCAATGGCTCTCGCTTAATCATTTCAAATAAATAATAAGCTCTTTCAAGCTCAGAATTTGATTTTAAAGCGAAGGCAACTTCAGTATTGTCAAATATTTTTTTCATTGTAAATTCTATTTGTACAAAGATACCCACAAAGTGTTTATTTTTTGATTTTTTTACCTTTAATTTGCACAAAATATTATCCGAAATGACACCTATTTTATCCAATAATTATTTTGTAAATTTTAAGGAAGACGCCTACAGAAAACTTAATATTTATATTTCTGAATACAAGCCTTCTGCCATTTTTATTTTAGTTGATGAAAACACCAATAATCATTGTTTGCCTATTCTTTTACAGGAACTTGAAACAGAAGCAGAAATTGAAATTATTGAGATTGAAGCCGGTGAAGTAAATAAAAATCTGGATACCTGCTCTGGCGTTTGGAATGCATTGACAGAATTGGGCGCCGACAGAAAAAGCTTGATGATTAACCTGGGAGGCGGTGTTATTACGGATTTGGGCGGATTTGTAGCTTCCACTTTTAAACGCGGAATTGCTTTTGTGAATATTCCAACAACCCTTTTGAGTATGGTTGATGCCTCGGTTGGCGGTAAAACCGGCGTGGATTTGGGTGTTTTAAAAAATCAGATCGGGTTGTTTTCAGATCCTGAAATGGTGCTGATTGACCCAAGATATTTGGAAACCATTTCTGACCGTGAATTGCGTTCCGGTTTGGCGGAAATTATAAAATACGGAATCACTTATGACATCAAACTCTGGAATGAGATATGTGATTTTAAAGAATTAACTATCAGCAATATATCCAATTTGATTCATCGTTCCATTGAAATTAAAAATGAAGTGGTCACAAAAGACCCGAAAGAAAAAGGATTGCGCAAAATTTTAAATTTCGGACACACGCTAGGTCACGCCATTGAATCTTATTTTTTGGAATCGGAAGACAAAGAAAATCTGACCCACGGAGAAGCCATTGCCATTGGAATGGTTACAGAAGCTTTTATCTCCCAAAAACTATTACATTTTCCTTCAGAACACTTAAAAACCATCAAAAAAATCATTTTGGAAATTTATGGAAAAGCGGAAATTGATATTCTTGATTATGAAGGAATTATCGAACTTTTAATTCATGACAAAAAGAATGTGAGCGGACAAGTGAATTTTGTGTTGTTAGCTGATTTTGAGAAATTTAAATTAGATTGTATCGTTGAAAAAGAAATACTTATTGATGCATTAAATTATTATAACGCTTAACAACAACCTACCAATACTTCTCTGTAAACCTCTTGATACTTCGGCAAAACATTCTCTAAACTGAATTTTTTTGCCTGAGCCAATGCATTTTGTTTAAATTGTTGCAATCGGTCTGAATTCTCCAAAATATAAATTCCGTTTTTTGCCATATCATCAGTATCGCCAACATTGCTTAAAAACCCGGTAACTCCCTGAATATTTACTTCCGGCAAACCCCCTGAATTTGTAGAAATTACAGGCGTTCTCGCCGCCATAGCTTCCAATGCCGCCAATCCAAAACTTTCGGTTTCTGAAGGCAGTAAAAACAAATCAGAATAACATAACAGCTTATTCACTTCATTGCTGTTTCCCAAAAATAAAACTTTGTCTAAAATTCCCAATTCTTTAGCCTGATGTTCAATACTTTCCCTATCCGGGCCTTCACCTATCAACAGTAATTTTGAAGGAATCGCCTTCTGAATTTTGTAAAAAACAGTCATAACATCCGCAGCACGTTTTACCGGACGCAAATTGCTGACGTGGGCAATAATGCGTTCATTTTCATTAGCGATAGTGTGACGCCTGCATTCTTCTGAATGAATTTCAGGATATTTCTCAAAATCGATAAAGTTATAAATCACTTTTATTTCTTTTGTGATGTTAAATAATCTGAGAGTATCTTTACGCAAACTTTCTGATACTGTGGTAACTACGTCAGAATTGTTGATGCTAAATTCAACGGCCGGTTTATAATTTGGATGACTTCCAACCAAAGTGATATCGGTTCCGTGCAAGGTTGTGACAACTTTTATGTCGATTCCTTTTTCTTTTAACATTTGTTTCGCCATATAGGCCGCATAAGCGTGTGGAATTGCATAGTGAACGTGCAATATTTCTAAATTGTACAGTTCCACCACTTCCACAATTTTACTGGACAAAGCCAATTCATAAGGCTGAAAATGAAATAAAGGGTATTCTTCCACAAAAACTTCGTGAAAATGAATATTATTGGAAAGGAAATCGAGCCTAACAGGTTGTTTATAAGTAATAAAATGAACTTGATGACTTTTTTGTGCCAACGCCATTCCCAATTCTGTCGCCACTACGCCACTTCCCCCAAATGTTGGATAACAAACAATGCCTATTTTCATTTTTTTTTTGAATAATAATAAAAAATTAAAAATTGATAAAAAAAATTTAACTTTTAACTTTTTTAGTAATCCCCTAATGTTTCTGGATTTTGGTTTAATGCAATTTCTAATTGCGCATCATTTGGCGCTTTTCCGTGCCAGGCGTGGGTATGCATCATAAAATCTACGCCATTTCCCATTACCGTATGCAACAATATGCAAACCGGCTTACCTTTTCCTGTTAAAGATTTAGCTTCTGCCAAACCCTTTTTAATGCTTTCAATATCATTTCCTTTTTCAACATCCAAGACAATCCATCCAAAAGCTTCAAACTTGGCTCTTAAACTTCCCAAAGGCAATACATCATCTGTTGCACCATCAATTTGTTGTCCGTTATAATCAATCGTTGCAATATAATTATCCACTTTTTTACCGGCGGCATACATGGCTGCTTCCCAAATTTGACCTTCTTGCATTTCACCGTCTCCGTGCAATGAATAGATCAATTTTGAATCGCCATTCAATTTTTTTGTTTGTGCAGCACCAATGGCAACACTCATTCCTTGGCCCAAAGAACCCGATGAAATTCGAATTCCCGGCAATCCATCGTGTGTTGTTGGATGTCCTTGTAAACGCGAATTTAATTTTCTGAAAGTTGCCAACTCACTTACCGGAAAAAATCCGCTTCGAGCCAAAACACTGTAAAAAAGTGGTGAAATGTGACCGTTCGACAAAAAGAATAAATCTTCATTTTTTCCATCCATCGTAAATTTGGTGGAATAATTCATCACATCTTGGTACAAAACTGTTAAAAACTCGTTACAGCCCAATGAACCACCTGGATGACCAGAATTCACAGCGTGCACCATTCTAACAATATCTCTTCTTACTTGTTGCGCAAAATCTTGCAATTGTTGTGTTGTTGGCATTTATTGAAATTTAATTTTAAGGGAACAAAAATACTGTTTTTGAATTTTGAATCACCTAAATAATAAAAAAATTATTGTACTGTTATCAACATCACGTCTTTTGATTTTTCTTTTTTGCTGCAGGAAATAACACATTGTTTAAAATCAATCTATATCCTGGAGAATTTGGGTGCAAAGAAAGTTCCGTTTTTGGGTCTCCAACTTTATGTTGATAATCTTCTGGGTCGTGCCCACCAAAAAAAGTAAACATTCCTTTACCTTTTACGCCGTGAATATAGCGAGCTTCCTGATTCGATTTATTTTCTCCCATAACCAACACACTCGATTTTACCGTTGATCGATCGAATGAAGTTGTTTGCCCCATAAAACCTTTAATTAATTGGGTGTGATTTTGGCAAAGCATAGTAGGAATCGGATCCCATTTTGCTGAATATTCCTGCAATGAAAAATAATCGGATGTGCGTGTTATATTTCTTTTTTGAGTCATATCTATAGATGAAAATTCGTATTCAACCGGATTTCTGACCAGCGTAAAATCTTTAAAGGCAAAGGTTTTATTGAAATCAATTTTTTGCTGATAATCTATTTCCGCAGGATCCCCATCAAACATCGTTTCACAAATATCCGTGCCTTCTGCAGCAAGCGCAATATCAAAACTGTCGGTGGCAGAACACATCGCAAACATAAATCCGCCGCCCACAACAAAATCCCTAATTTTTAGGGAAACTGCCAGTTTTTGATTGGAAACTTTATTGTATCCAAGTTTTTTTGCCAGTTCTTCGGCTTTTTTTTTCTGTTCAATGTACCAAGGTGTCGTTCTGTAGGTGCCGTAAAATTTACCATATTGGCCTGTAAAATCTTCGTGATGTAAGTGCAACCATTCATACAAAACCAATTTCTCTTCCAAAACTTCTTCATCATAAATAACATCAAAAGGAATTTCGGCATACGTAAGTACTAAGGTTACGGCATCGTCCCAAGGCAAACTTGTTTTTGGTGAATAAACTGCTATTTTAGGCGCTTTTTCGAGGGTAACAGCTTCCATATTTTGAGACGGGCTGTTTATTTCTTCCAATATTTTAGCCGCTTCGGTATCTGAAATAACATTAAAAGTGACGCCTCTAATTTTACACTCGTTTCTTGTGGCTTCATTGTCTTCCAACAAAAAAG
>DPCK01000103.1 GCA_003516285.1 Lutibacter sp.
CCTCCTATTGGCAAAAAAGCATTGGCCTAAATATTTTAATGGCGTTTTTGGCGCTTTATTTTATGTTGACATTTTTGGCGCTGGGCATAAGTTTGTTTCCAATTCTTGACGAGCAATTCCCTGATTCTGACCCACTTATTCTGCTCAACGGATTTCTGTTTTACTGGTTTTTAGCCGATTTGCTGATGCGGTTTTTTCTTCAAAAATTGCCGGTAATGAACATAAAACCGCTCTTGGTTTTGCCTATTAAAAGAAGAAGCATTTTGCATTATGTGCTAGGGAAATCAGCCGTTTCCTTCTTCAACTTTTTACCGTTGTTTGCGGTTATTCCATTCGGCATTATGTTAATGCTTGAAGAATATGGCACCACAACTGCAACGGTTTGGATGCTTACTATGGTTATTTTCACCTTAATCATTAATTTTTTAAATATCATTATTGAATCGCGGTCGGCTGAGACAGAACTGTCTTTTTTGCCCATTGTGTTGATCGCTTCAGGTTTATTCGCTTTAAATTATTTTGATGTTGTTTCTTTTTCAACCTTGTTGGGGAATGGCATCAACTCAATCGATGCAAATCCGATATTCATTTTAATTCCACTCGCAATCTTAGGCGTTGTTTATTATCTTAACTACGCATTTTTAATGAAAAAACTGTATGTGGACGGATCTTTAAAAGCAAAAACACAAACCGCTTCCACAAGCGATATGACGTGGACGAGAAGGTTTGGGACAATCGCGCCGTTTTTGCAGCTCGATTTAAAATTATTATGGCGAAACAAAAGGCCTCGATCTTCTGTTTTTATTTTGATTATCGGTTTGGCTTACGGCTTGTTTTTTTACCCAAATCCAGTATATCAGGGTTTAGAATGGCTCTATGTCTTTGTAGGAATTTTTGTTACGGGAATTTTTATCATCAACTTCGGGCAGTTTATTCCGGCTTGGGACAGCGGTTATTATAAATTGTTAATGAGCCAAAATATCAAGTACAAAGAATATCTGAATTCTAAATATTCACTAATGGTGATGAGCTCTATCATTATGTTTGTTCTCAGCATTCCTTATGTTTATTTTGGATGGAAAATTTTGCTGGTTCACTTTGCGGCGATGGTTTACAATGTGGGGGTAAATACTTACATTATTCTTTTGGCGGGTTCTTTTAACAGAAAGAAAATTGATTTAACCCAACGCGCGGCTTTTAATTATCAAGGAACCGGCGCCGTTCAATGGTTGGTTGGTTTTCCCTTGTTGTTTGTGCCGGTCGGGCTCTTTTTTGCGCCTTACAAGTTTATTGGTTTTGAAGCTGGTGTGGCTTTCCTGATTATTTTAGGCGCAATTGGCATTGTATTCCATCAAAAAATTATGCGATTTATTGTGGATAAGTATCTAAATTCAAAATACAAAATGATCAGCGCTTTTGAACAAGACAATTAATTTAGTTGGCAGTTTGAGTAGGCAGTTTAAATAAAAAAACAATTCAACGATTAAACATATAAAAATGATAAAAGCAACAGAACTTTCAAAAAAATATGGCGGGGTAACCGTTTTAAATATAACAGATTTAGAAATTCTAAAAGGCCAATCTTTCGGATTGGTGGGTAACAACGGCGCCGGAAAAACAACTTTCTTTAATTTGGTGTTGGATCTTATCAATCCAACAACAGGCAATGTCACAAACCATGAAATTCAGGTAAATAAAAGCGAAGACTGGAAACCTTTCACATCCTCTTTTATTGATGAAAGTTTTTTAATAGGCTATTTAACACCTGAAGAATATTTTTACTTCATTGGCGAACTTCGTGGAATGAACAAGGCCGATATTGATTCTTTTTTAGCCCAATTTGATGAAATTTTTAATAGTGAAATTCTGAATAAAAAGAAATATTTAAGAGATTTATCAAAAGGGAACCAGAAAAAAGTGGGCATTATTGCGGCGTTGATCGGGCACCCGGAAGTGATTGTTTTAGATGAGCCATTTGCAAATCTGGATCCCACAACACAAATCAGATTGAAGAAATTATTGAAGGATTTAACCATTTCCACCAATGCAACGCTCCTGATTTCAAGCCACGATTTAGGACACGTTACCGAAGTCTGTGATCGGATTGTGGTGCTTGAAAAAGGGGAAATAGTGAAAGACCTAAAAACCTCCGCAGAAACATTGCAGGAGCTGGAAGCGTATTTTTCGGTGTAACGCAAATTAAATACATAGATTTTTGTATTTTTACATTCCTTATTGCAATAATTACAATAGGTAATAAGTTAATGGGTTAGTAAAAAACAAATCTTTTGAAAAATAGTTTTAAAATAATTGCAGGCTTCTTAATAGCGCTTTTTGTGGTTAATTGCTCAACTAAAAAAGATGCGTTTTTAAACAGAAGTTACCACTCGGTAACCACAAAGTACAATGTGCTTTATAATGGCGAAGAATCTTTACGCCTTGGTTTAGAGCAGTTAAATGCAAATTATGAAGATAATTATTGGGAACGTTTGCCGGTTGAACCATTAAAAGTTGATGAATTGGCGTTGCCGGGAATGCAAGCAGACGCAGACAGTTCACCCCAAGAATTTGAAAAAGCCGAAGAAAAAGCGGTAAAAGCGGTGCAAAAACATTCTATGCTCATTGCTCGTGAAGAACGCAACAAAGAAATTGACGATGCTTATTTGCTGTTGGGAAAATCGCGCTATTATTCCAAAAGATTTGTGCCAGCGCTGGAAGCATTTAATTATGTGATTCTTAATTACCCGAAAGCCAATTTAATTAACGAAACCATTATTTGGCAGGCAAAAACGCAGGTTCGGTTGCAAAATGAAGAACAGGCCATAAAAAGTTTGTTAAATTTATTGAAAGACAAATCGCTAAAAAGCAATATTAAAGAAGACGCGCATACCGTTCTTGCGATGGCTTACTTAAATTTAAACAGTTTGCAACCAGGGATTAACCATCTTAATAAAGCGGTGGTTTCAAATAATAATAAAGAGCAAACTGCCAGAAATTTATTCCTACTCGGGCAACTTTACAGCGAAAAAGGATTGAAAGATTCTTCAAATATCGCTTTTCAAAAAGTAATCGATTTTAAAAAAGCGCCTTACAAATACAAAATTCATGCGCAGCTTGAAAAAGCTAAGAATTCAACCAATAAATTGGATGCTGAAGAAACATTGGCGATTCTTAAAAAGCTGACAAAAGACCGAGACAACAGACCTTTTTTGGATGAATTGTATTACAGAATTGGAATGATTGAGCAAGAAAGCAACATCGAAAATGCCATTGCCAATTTTAAAAAATCACTAAAATCAAATTCAAAAAATAATTTTCAGAGAGAACTTTCTTATGAAGCTTTAGGGAATTTATATTTCGACAAAGCGCAGTTTATGGTTGCCGGAGCCTATTATGACAGCATTTTAAACATCACAAAAAGTGAAAACACAAAACGCGTACGACGTTTGGTGCGAAACCGAAATAATTTAAATGAGGTTATTTTATATGAAAACATTTCAAAAACCAACGACAGCATTTTAAAGGTTGTTGCGATGGGCGAAGAAGCACAAATCGCTTTTTTTAATGCCCATATTGAAAGATTAAAAGCCATTGAAGAAAAACAGGCAAACAAATCAACCGTTAAAACAGGCTTATTTAATCCAAATTTAGGCAAATCAGATGTTGGCGAAAAGTCGGGAAAATGGTATTTTTACAACATTCAGGCCCTTGGTTTTGGTGAAATTGAATTCAGAAAAATTTGGGGAAACCGTCCTTTATCGGACAATTGGCGCTTGGGCGACAAATCTCAATTAAGTTTAGAAAATACTCAAGGTATTGACCAAAATATGGCTAACAGCAATCGGGAAGTGCTGGAACTTTCTTACTATTTGGAAAAAATTCCTTCAGAAAAAGTTAAAATAGACAGTATTGCAAGCGAACGCAATACCGCGTATTTTAAATTGGGAATTATTTATAAAGACCAATTTAACGAATTGGATTTGGCAAAAGAGAAATTCGAAAAACTAATATCTTTTGATCCAGATTTAACATTGTTGATTCCTGCCAAATATCATTTGTATAAAATTTATGAAAGTCAGGGCAACGAAAAAGCAATCGCCTTAAAAAACGATATTACGGCAAATTATCCGGCATCAAAATTCGCCAAGATTATTTTAAATCCGAACCAAGCGCTGGAAGAAGAGGAGAAAAATGCGGCGGAAACAGCATATACTGCAATATATTATGACTTTGAGGCAGAAAAATTTGAAACCGTTATTGAAAAAACAACCCTTGCAATAGGCAAATATATGGGTGAACCAATTGTTGTTAAACTGGAATTGTTGAGGGCTTATGCCATTGGAAAAACACAAGGTTTGGTTGCCTTTAAAGCAGCGTTGGAATTGGTTGCGCTAAATTATCCGAACACCGAAGAGTCGAAAAAAGCCTTGGAAGTGATAGAAACAATAAAATTGAAACTTTAAAATAAATCCATAAGAAAAGATGATGTTTTTAGAAAAAAAAGTAATTCCTCCCTTGTCCTCAGAGCGAAATGTGGTTGGAAAAAACACTTCCATTGTTGGCGACGTTAAATCGGAAGGAGATTTTAGAATTGACGGAAGCGTTGAAGGAACCATAAAAACAGCCGGACGCGTAGTTATTGGTGCATTGGGAAGCGTTAACGGCAAAATTATATGTGACAATGCTGATATTGAAGGAACATTTTCGGGACAATTGTTAGTAAACAATTTACTTACTTTGAAAGCTACGGCAAAAATCACCGGAGAAGTGATTATCAGCAAATTATTGGTTGAACCCGGTGCCGAATTTAATGCAACCTGTACAATGAAAGGATCCGTGATGGAGCTACAAAATGGAAAATCCCAACAAGAAAAAACAGCTTAATAAATACCTTCAGTTAACAAGTATTGCTTTTCAAATGGGCATTACTATTTATTTGGGTGCGTATTTTGGAAAAAAGCTGGATGTTTATTTTATGAATGAAAAAAAATACTTCACTATTGCTCTGGTCTTATTGTCGCTTGTAATTTCTATCTGGAGCGTTTTGGCCCAGCTAAAAAATATCAATGAAAAAAATGATTAGGCAAATTTCGGTTTTCGGTGTAAAATTATTGATTTTCCTATGTATTGTTTTTGGTATTCACAGTCTGATTTTATATTATTTAAACATTTCACTGTTTGAAAACCTGCTGATTCCAAGCTATATCACGAACTATATTTTGGCATTGCTGATTTTTTTTATTTTGGTAAAACTGAAAAAAAAATATCTGGATTTACTGGGCTTTGTTTTTATGGGCGGAAGTTTTGTTAAATTCGGAGTTTATTTTATTTTTTTCAATCCTGTTTTTAAACAAAACGGAACCGTAAGTCCGCAAGAAGCAATGGCCTTTTTGGCGCCCTATCTTTTGTGTTTAATTATTGAAACTTTTTATTTAATAAAACTGTTGAACAATAAGATGTAAAGGCTTATAAATTAATAAACAAACCTTCCAAAAAAACTTGGAAAAATAGTTTTAGGTTTTTAATATAAAAATGTACATTTGCAAAATATTTTTAGGCACCACTATTAATAATGTATATGTATAAAATTAACTTATTAAAAACACTTACATTCCTGTTTTTAGCTCTTACAATTTCCGTAGGCGCAACCAACGACCAAGAAGAAGTAAGTTCTGTTGAACAAGAATCTCCCGTACAAAATCTAAAAACCGAAATTAAGGAATACATCAATCATCACTTGTTGGATTCTTACGATTTTACTTTATATTCTTATACAAATGATACAGGAGAACATAAATATATTGGTGCTCCATTGCCTGTAATTTTGATTGATAATGGTTTAAAAGTATTTTCATCCGCAAAATTTCATCACGGAGAATCAGTTGCTGAAGTGGATGGACAATTTTACAAAGTGTATCATAATAAAATTTATAAAACTGATGCAGACGGTACCATAGCATATGATGAAGAACACCACCCAACAAACGAAAAACCATTGGATTTTTCGATTACAAAAAACGTGGTATTCATCATTCTTGTAGGTTTGTTTATGCTTTTGATATTTAGCCGAATGGCCAATTCCTATAAAAATAACCCAATGCCTAAAGGTATCGGCCGCATATTTGAACCGCTTATTTTATTCATCAGAAACGACATCGCAATCCCAAATATTGGCGAAAAACATTACAGAAAATACATGAGTTACCTGTTAACCGTATTTTTCTTCATTTGGATCATTAACCTATTGGGTTTAACGCCGCTTGGGGTGAATGTCACAAACAATATTGCTGTAACCTTGGCTTTGGCATTGGTAACTTATTTTATTACCACGTTTTCAGGAAACAAAAATTACTGGAAACATATTTTTTGGATGCCGGGCGTGCCCTGGCCAATGAAAATTATATTGGCGCCTATTGAATTGCTGGGAACTGTCATCAAGCCGTTTTCATTAATGATACGTTTGTACGCAAACATTACAGCCGGACATATTGTGTTGATGAGCATTATTGGTTTGATGTTTATTTTCAAAAACTGGATTGGCAGTCCGTTATCATTTGGTTTGGCGTTTGCCTTATCATTGCTTGAATTGTTGGTGGCAGCGCTGCAAGCTTATATTTTTACCATGTTATCTGCGCTTTACTTCGGTTCAGCTGTAGAAGAACACGATCATCATTAAAATTGAATGTTTAATTAATTAATTATATATATTATGGAAATTCCAACTATTGTAGGAGCAGGTTTAATCGTAATCGGTGCTGGTTTAGGTATCGGTAGAATTGGTGGTTCAGCAATGGACGCTATTGCACGTCAGCCAGAAGCTTCCGGNNAAACAATTAGCCGCAACGGTTGGTTGCGGCCAATGTTTAAAACAGTAATTAGACACAAAAAATATTAAAAATATACCATGGATAAGTTAATAGAACAGTTTTCTTTAGGGTTGTTTTTCTGGCAATTGATTTTATTTGTTGCCTTGGTGCTTTTGTTAAAAAAATTCGCCTGGAAACCAATTTTAAATGCCGTAAACGACAGAGAAGAAGGTATTTTAAAAGCTTTGGAATCTGCTGAAAANNAAATGCCCGTAAGGAAATGCAAAATTTGACTGCGGATAATGAACGTATTTTAAAGGAAGCGCGCATTGAGCGCGATGCTATGTTAAAAGAAGCGCGTGAAATGAAAGATAGCATGATTACGGAAGCTAAAAGTGAAGCGCATGCACAAGCCACCAAAGTTATTGATCAGGCAAAAGCAACCATTGAGTCTGAAAAACACGCTGCAATTGCCGAAATAAAAAATCAGGTAGCCGAATTGTCACTAGAAATTGCTGAAAAAGTGATGAGAAGTGAATTATCTGACAAAAACAAGCAAATTAAGCTTGTTGAAGAAATGTTAAAGGAAGTAAAGCTATAAGAATTAATTTCAAATGAACGGATCCAGAGCGGCAATAAGATATGCAAAAGCAATACTAAGTTTTGCACTTGAACAACAAAAAGAAGTTGAAGTGAACAATGATATGTTGCTTGTTGTAAATACAATTCAAGACAGTAAAGAGTTACAGTTATTGCTTAGCAGCCCAGTGTTGAAAACCGAATTAAAAAAAGCTGCTTTAAAAGAAATTTTTGCTGGCAAAACGAGTCCCTTAACAATAGGTTTAATCAATCTTTTAATCGACAACAAAAGATTGCCGATTTTAGGTGAGGTTGCCAAAAAATATAACGTGATTTTTGATTCGTTGAAAGGGATAGAAGTGGCAAAAGTTACCACCGCAATTCCGTTGACTGAAGAATTAAATCAACAGGTTTTAAGAAAAGTAATTGAAATTACCGGAAAACAGGCAACTATTGAAAGCACTATAAATCCTGATATTATTGGCGGATTTATTCTTCGTGTTGGCGATATTCAATATGATGCAAGTGTTTCAAATAAATTACAAGTGCTGAAAAGACAGTTTGAAAGTGAAAGTTTTAGCTCATAATTACAAA
>DPCK01000026.1 GCA_003516285.1 Lutibacter sp.
TTCATCTGTTTATTATTTATTTTTTATTGGTACAGATGCAGTTCGCCATTAAACATTCTTTTGTGTATCAAAATTTGTTATGGTTCGTTTCATCTAAAGTTACTTTGTGATGCTAAAATACGAATTATTCAAGAATGGCATTGGTATTAAATTACCTTTTTAAGGTAAAATCTTTAATTGCTTATTTTTTTTGCAGTTTCAATAATTAGCAGGAATTCAATGCTTCAACATATTTTGGGCGTTCCCCGCCTGCTGGCGGGTCGGGTTTTTCGTTTCAAACTTTTTTTGTCGAAAAATCAAAAAAAGGTTTTCCGCTGCAACCCCTAACGCAGCTTTAAAAAATAATTAAAATTTAGACTTTTAACATATAACTTCTAACAAATAACATTTTAACATTCCAACATCAGACTATTTATTTTATATTTGGATTTGTTAAACAACAACATCATATTATGAAATTTTTCAATATAAAAACACTCTTAATTCTTTTCGTTTTTTCAACCGTTTTTTCTCAGCAAAACGATAAGCCCCAAGATTTTTTAAAAAAAGAATTTCATTCGGAAAGGCGGGAGCAGCTTCGAAATAAATTGCCCAATAACAGTGTTGCCGTATTTTTTGCGAATCCGGTAAGAAACAGGGCAAACGACGTTGAATATGTCTATCACCAAGATCCTAACTTTTATTATTTAACGGGTTATAAAGAACCAAACGCGTTGGTTTTTATTTTTAAAGAAAATCAAACTATTGGAAACAAGACTTTCAATGAAGTGATTTTCGTTCAGGAACGCAATGAACGTGCAGAAATGTGGAACGGAAAACGTTTGGGCGTTGAAGGTGTTCAAGATGAACTGGGATTTAGAATCGCTTATAATGGCGGAGAATTTAAAAGTTACGACATCGATTTTTCCAAATTTGATAAAATTTTGTTCGAAAACTTTAAAAATGACGTCCGGGATACCGATGAAAGTGCCGATTTATTTGATTTGATCAAGACTTTTAAAGTGAAAGTTTCTTTTGATTTGCTTCATCTAAACAATCCTAGCAACGATAAATTGTATAACGAAACCAAAAAAAGAATAGATACGGAAACGCTTAAGAAAATTATGGCCTCATTACGTGAAATAAAAACAAAAGAAGAATTGGTTTTGTTAAAAAAAGCGGTGGATATTTCTGCAATCGGACAGTTGGAAATGATGAAAGCCATGCATCCAAATATGTCTGAAACCGAAGCGCAGGGCGTGCACGAATTTGTATACAAAAAATATGGTGCTGAATTTGAAGGTTATCCGTCCATTGTTGGCGCGGGAAACAATGGTTGTATTTTACATTATGTTGAAAATAACAAAACAAATATTGGCGACAACAATTTGATTTTAATGGATTTGGGTGCTGAATATCACGGGTATACCGCCGATGTTACGCGCACAATTCCAACCAACGGGAAATTCTCCACCGAACAAAAATTAATTTACGATTTGGTTTATGAAGCTCAGGAAGCCGGAATTGCGGCCTACAAAATTGGAGAAGATATGGGGGAACCAAATCAAATTGCAAGAAAAATCATCAACAAAGGACTTGCCGAATTGGGCATTATTGCCAATGAAAACAGCAAACACAATTATTTCCCACACGGAACTTCTCATCATATTGGTTTGGATGTTCACGATCCTGGAAATTATGAAAAATTTGAAGAAAATATGGTGGTTACTATGGAACCCGGAATTTATATCCCAACAGGAAGCGACTGTGATGAAAAATGGTGGGGGATTGGCGTGCGCATAGAAGATGATATTTTGATTACCAAAAACGGACCGGTAAATTTATCGGCTTTGGCACCTAGAAAATCAGAAGAAATTGAAGCTGCTATGAAGTTGCCTAGCATTTTAAACGACTTTATATTACCAAAACTGGATTAATTTTTAAAGTTTTCTTTCTTTGGCTGTACTGTGAGTTGTAATTTATAATTATTCCACTTATCAATTCTTTAAAAATTAAATAATAATCAGTAACTTTATAACTGTTATTCTCAATAAACGGATTCACTATGAAAAACAATATAAAATATTCCGTTACATTAAGCTTTGAGGAAATTAAATTGCCACCTTTTGAAGAAATTTTGGTGCTGGGAAAAAATTCTCCTCACGGTAAACAAGGGGTCTCAAAATCCTTTGAGCTTTTAATTCCAAACGGTTTTGAAATCATTGACTCCAATCACGGAAATGTGGACTGCGTATTTGTCAATAAGCGAATTTTGGCTAAAATGCCAAAAGAAAAAATATTGAAAATATTGGAGACCAATGTATTTCCTTATGTTTCAGAAAAAGAAATTATAAAAGTTGATTTTAAAGTCAATATATCTTTTACGATTGCTGAAGAATCATAACAAATAAATCATGAAAATAGCGTATTTTATAAGAAGGGATTATTTAACTGTCAATCCTTATTCAGGTATAAATGCTATTAAAAACAAATTGTTGGAGCATTTAGCCATTGTTGTCAAAGATGATGAGGGTATTTTCTATGGCGTTTTGACAACAAGTGATCTCGCCCTTAACCCAAAAACTTTAATAATTGACTGTCTCACCATAAAGGAGTTAATCGACCGTAAAGATTCTGTTGAAGACACCATTTTTAAAATGGACACCGGTAAAACAGATGTGCTTCCAGTTGGTGAAAATGGAAAGTTTATTGGATTGGTGTTTAAAAATGAGTTGTACAATTACATTTCCGATTATAATATTGAATTGGAAAATACCATAAAAGAGCGAACTGCATCACTTGAGGATGCCATTTCCACAAAAGATTTAATGTTTTCAATTATTGCTCACGATTTAAAAAGCCCTTTTAATGCTATTTTAGGTTTTACCGGACTTTTGAAGGATAAATTGAGAATCTTGGATTTTGAAAAGTCTGAAAAACTGATTGATGGGATGTACGCACAGGCAAGAAATACGTATAATTTATTGGAGGATTTGTTAACTTGGGCAAGAGATAACAGCAATACTATTGCATTTAACCCTGTTTTTTGCAATATTTCGACAATTTGTGATGATGTGATTTCCCAAGTAAAAGATGCAGCTCAAATGAAAGATATTACTATTAATTCGTTTCATTCTTCAGATGTTTATGCTTTTTCGGATAAAAATATGGTTGAAGTAATTTTACGAAATTTAATTGTGAATGCCGTTAAATTTACGGAAAATCACGGAAAAATTGAGATCTATTCTTTGCCGATAGGTGAATTTATTGAAATTACGGTTTCTGATAACGGAATTGGAATAGAGGAGGAAGATAAAACCAAATTTTTTAAATCCGATTTTAATGAATCTACGCCAGGAACCGCTAATGAAAAAGGATCTGGTTTGGGCTTGGTGATTTGCAAACGATTTATTGATAGGCATCAAGGGAAAATTTGGATTGAAAATAAAAGTGAAAAAGGAACCTCTGTTAAATTCACTTTACCAATTTACAAGGAAGAAATCCAGAGTACCTCCAAAACGAAGGGTTTGAAAATCGTAAAATAAATCTTCCTTCAGTATTTAATTTTATAAAATTTTATAAAACGCATCAAAGAAACACCAAACTAAATTTCATCTTTAGTTATTTATTGCCAATGCATTTTCCCAATCTGCTATCAAATCATCAATATGTTCAATCCCCACAGATATTCGCAATAAGTTATTTGGAGTTAAGCTGTTTTTCCCTTCAACCGATTTACGGTGTTCCACCAGACTTTCAACACCGCCTAAGCTTGTGGCCGTTGTAAAATAGGTCAATTTTGTCGAAATTTTTATAGTTTCCTCTTCATTTCCATTGATTAATACCGAAAGCATTGCGCCAAACCCTTTTTTCTGCTGCTTTTTTGCCAACAAATGTTGCGGATGGCTTTTTAGTCCCGGATATAATACGGTATCTATTTTTGGGTGATTTTCTAAATAATTTGCCAATTTTAAGGCATTTTTGCTCTGTTTTTTAACGCGTAAATAAAGCGTTTGAATTCCTCTGGCAATCAACCAGCAGTCGAATGGCGCAGGAACCGCGCCCGACAAAATTTGAATATTCTTAATTTTTTCAGCAAGTAAATCATCATTTACAACTACGCAACCACCAATTACATCGCTGTGGCCGCCAAAATATTTGGTGGTGGAATGCACCACAATATCAGCGCCAAGATTTAGAGGATTTTGAAAAACAGGCGTCAGCCAAGTATTGTCAACAGCGCAAATTGCGTTATTTTGATGTGCAATTTCTGCAATTTCTGCAATATCGCTTAATTTTAATTGCGGATTTGAAGGCGTTTCCACCCAAATTAACGCAGTATTTGGTTTTATGGCTTTTTTAATTAATTCACAATCAGTCATATCCACATAATCACAATACAAATCCCAGCGTTTGAAAACTTCTTCCATTAATTTTCTGACGGCAAAATAAATATCGTCTGGCAACAAAATGTGATCGCCAGCTTTTAAACTTTGAAAAACAGCGCTAATGGCTGCCATTCCAGAAGAAAATGCAAAAGCATACTTTCCCTTTTCCAAAATTGCAATACTTTCCTCAACAATAGCGCGATTTGGATTGTTGGTACGTGAATATACAAAATCATTCATATAATCACCTTCATTACCTCTTTTAAATGTGCTCGATAAATAAATAGGCGTGCTTACTGGAGCTGAATCACTAAATTTATTTTCAGTGCTTTTTATGGCGATAGTCTCAAATTTAGCCTTTTGCTTCATTTTATAATTTTTTTATGAATGTAGTAAAAACTGCTTAATTTTCTTCAATAAAAATGTTTTTTGACTTTTTTTAACTGGATAATTAATGGGTATTAACTATACTTGAAATTATTTTTGAAAATACTTGATTTTTTCATCAAACTTTTCTGAATATTTCTCAAAAAATTGGCTGGATGATGAAATATAATAATCAAGGGCCTATAGAGGAGAGATTGAAAAATCGAGCAAAGAAAACCATAGGACAATTATAAATTGCATAAAATATTTAAAAAAGATATTCAATACTTTTACACAATTACCCTGTAATTTAAATGATTAAACTTCATAGTAATTTCAATTATTTAAATGTCTTTTTTTCTTGGTCTGTACCAAATAGCATTAATTGCCATTGCCGGTAAAATTGCAAAAATTAATGGAGAATAAATTGGTACATTTTTTTCATCCAATGCAATTATATACATAAATGTAAAAAATAAAATAAGTGAAATCAATGCAATAAGTATGGTAGCCAGTGTTTTTCTTCTTGTTGGAGTCATTAGCGTAAAATTAGAATTTTGAAAAATAAATTTAGAAAAAATTTTTCCTTATAAATTAAATTGACTTAGCAATGGGGTTAAGCTAAATATGGAAAATTAGAATAAAATTTACCATAATAAAGGATCCAAATTTAAAAATAAATAAATCTATGTCTAAAATACAGTTCTAAAAGTATCATAAAATAACCAAATATTTATGATAATTATCATAATATGACGTAATTTATGCAAATAATATAATTTATCGATGATAAAAATACAGATATGTGATTTCAGGCATTAACCAGAAACTGTTTCAATTCTTCATAGGATGAAATATTTATCGATACTTTTTGTTTGTCAATCACTTCTTTAATTTGTTTCGGTAGTTCAATGGTTTCGTTGATAATTGGCTCAACTACATTTAAAAATTTTACGGGATGTGCCGTTTCTAAAAATATACCAAACTCATTTTCATCCATCCCACGTTTTTTCAATCCCAAATAACCAACAGCACCGTGAGGATCTGCGATATAATGGTATTTCTCTTTTATTTCTTTCATTGCTTGCTGGGTTTCTTTATCCGAAAATGAATAGGAGGAAAGCACTTCTTTTAATTTGGAATCGTCATTTTCAAAGATTTCTAAAATGCGCACAAAATTACTTGGATCTCCAACATCCATCGCATTGGAAATGGTTTGTTTTGAAGGTTTTGGTGTATAAATTCCAGTTTCCATATAATTGGGAACAATATCGTTGATATTGGTGGCCGCAATAAACTTTTTAACAGGCAATCCCAACTTGTGCGCCATCAAACCGGCACAAATATTTCCAAAATTTCCGCTGGGAACAGAAAAAATCAAGTCTTTATTCTTGCTTTTTAATTGTTTATAGGCAAAAAAGAAATAAAACATTTGCGGCAGCCAGCGCGCCACATTGATAGAATTTGCTGATGTCAAATTTTTAGTTGCGATTAATTCTTCATCCAAAAAAGCAGTTTTAACCATCGCCTGACAATCGTCAAAAGTGCCATAAACTTCCAAAGCGGTGATATTTTGCCCCAAAGTTGTCAATTGCTTTTCCTGAACGTCGCTCACTTTACCGCTAGGGTATAAAATAACCACGTCAACGCCTTCAACACCAAGAAAACCGCTTGCCACCGCACCGCCTGTATCACCTGAAGTTGCTACCAAAACTGTTACTTTGGCTGTTTTTTCTTCTTTGTTGAAATAACCCAAGCATCGCGCCATAAAACGCGCACCTACATCTTTAAAAGCCATGGTCGGACCATGGAATAATTCCAAAGCGGCAATATTTTTTTCAATAGAAACTATTGGAAAATCAAAGTTTAGCGTTTCTTCAATAATCGCTTTGAGTTCTTTTTCCGGAATTTCATCGGCCACGAATTGTTTAATCACTTCAAAGGCAATTTCGGTATTTGAATAATTTTCAATATTATTTAAAAATTCCTTGCTTAAAGGGGTTGTTTTCTCGGGAAAATACAAACCTTTATCGGGCGCCAGGCCTTTAATTACGGCATCTTTAAAGGATACGTTTGGTGCTATTTTATTTAAACTGTAAAAGTTCATATTACTTGCTTTCTAAAATTTTTATTCCTTCTTTATTGACTTTTGATACGTGGATATCATAAGGTAAACCCACTTTGTTGTATACCAATCTCATCGCTTCAGCTACTTTTAAAGCGTTTTCTTTTCCTTTGCTCAGCGCAAAAACCGAAGGTCCTGATCCGGAAATACCACATCCCAAAGCACCTGCTTTCACCGATTCTAGTTTCAATAAATCGAATGCCGGAATTAAAATGGAGCGAATTGGTTCCACAATAAAATCTTCCAGAGAGCGTCCGATAAGATCATAATCTTCCGTATAAAGTCCGCTGATCAATCCTCCAACATTTCCCCATTGTTTGATGGCATTTTTTAAGGTGACGTTTGTTTTCAAAATTTCACGGGCGTCAGAAGTTTTGACTTCAATTTGCGGATGAATGACGGTCACAAATAATTCACTAGGGGTATGGATGTTGATAATATCCAATGGTTCATAACTTCTCACCAAGGTAAATCCGCCAAAAAGGGCAGGAGCCACGTTGTCTGCGTGCGGAACACCGCTTGCCAATCTTTCCCCTTCCATGGCAAAACGCACCAAATCTTTTGTGCTAAAAGGATCACCTAACAATTTATTAATAGCCCAAACGGCTCCGGCCGAACTTGCGGCGCTGCTTCCAATACCACTTCCTGGTTTAATGTGTTTATCTATTTCAATTTCAAATCCGAAATCGGTGTTTATTTCAGCCAAAAGTGCCAACACCGCAACGCCCGACACGTTTTTATGGGTTTCCAAAGGAACCGATTGTCCGGTAATTTTTGTGATTCTCACGCCTTTTTCGGCTACTTTTCTGATGGTCATTTCATCGCCCACAGTGTCTAAAGCCAAACCTAACACATCAAATCCGCAAGAAACATTTGCGATGGTTGCCGGCGTAAATATTTTTAGTTCTTTCATTTTTTAATTATTACCAATTCTAATAATATCGGCAAATAAGCCCGAAGCAGTAACATCGGCTCCTGCACCGGCGCCTTTAATAATTAAAGGCTGTTCACTATACCTATTTGTAAAAAACAACACAATATTGTCTTTTCCTGCCAAATCATAAAATGGGTGCGTGGTCGGAATTTCTTTTAACCCAACATTCGCTTTACCATTGTTGAATTCCGCCACATATTTAAGTCGGCAGTTTTTTGCTTCGGCATTTTTGCGCAACTGATTAAAATGAGCTGTTTCTGTTTTTAAGGTTTCCATAAAATTGGGCACCGATTTCGCTACCAGACTTAATTTTGGCAAAAATGAATCGTTCTCAATATCGCTCAATTCGAGCTTTGTGCCGCTTTCTCTGGCCAAAATCAAAATTTTACGGGCAACATCAACGCCACTTAAATCTATTCTTGGGTCAGGCTCTGTATAACCTTCAACTCCAGCTTGTTTAACTACATCAAAAAACGAAGTTTGTTCATTAAAATTATTAAAAATAAAGTTTAAACTTCCGGAAAGTACCGCCTGTATTTGGGTGACTTTATCACCCGAAGCAATTAAGTTTTTAAGCGTATCAATGATTGGCAAACCTGCACCAACATTGGTTTCGAATAAAAATGGTGCGCTGTATTTCCTACTTAAATTTTTCAAATTCATATAATTGTCATAATTTGAAGAACAGGCAATTTTATTGCAGGTCACCACAGCCACACTTTCTTTTAAATAACTTGCATATAAATTAGCGACAGATTCTTCGGCGGTGTTGTCCACAAATATGCTGTTTCTGTAATTTAGATCGGTAATTTTGTTGTGGAAAGCATCCATATTCAGCGTTTCGGCCTTATCCAACTGAATTTTCCAGGAGTCTAAATCTATTCCGTCTTCGTTAAACAGCATCTTTTTTGAGTTTGCCATACCAATTACCCGAACTTGTAATTTCAACTGATCCAATAAATAAGGTTGCTGATTTTTAATTTGCGCCAATAATTTTTGTCCGACATTTCCAACGCCCACCACAAATAAATTAAGCTGTTTTGTCTGGTCTTCAAAAAATTCGGCGTGCAACGTATTCAATGCCTTTTTTATGTCCTTGTGGGTAATGACTGCGGAAATATTTTTTTCTGAAGCGCCTTGTGCGATGGCCCTAATATTCACATTATTTCTTCCCAAAGCGCTAAACATTTTGCCGCTGATGCCTTGGTGGCTTTTCATATTGTCGCCCACCAATGCAATAATCGCATTGTTTTTTTCAACGATGAGCGGATTCACTTTATGTTGTGAAATTTCAAAACTGAATACAGAATTAACTGCGAGTTCGGCTTTTTCGGCATCAGCATTGTTAATGGCGATACAAATTGAATGCTCGGAAGACGCTTGGGTAATTAAAGAAACATTTATTTTTTGTTGAAACAACGCTTCAAACAAACGTTTTGAAAATCCGGGAATGCCAACCATACCGCTTCCTTCCAAAGTTACCAAAGTCATATTTTCAATATGGCTGATTCCTTTTATCGGATTGGCATTTGAAGTCACTTTTGTGATTAAAGTTCCTTCGGCCTTGGCATCAAAAGTGTTCTTTATTTTGATTGGAATTTCCTTCTCTAAAACAGGCTGAATGGTTGGCGGATACAACACTTTTGCTCCGAAATGCGACAATTCCATCGCTTCCTGGTAAGAAATATTTTTAATGGGAAAAGCCTGCTGCACAAATTTCGGATTTGCGGTATACATGCCACTCACGTCTGTCCAAATTTCCAACACGGAAGCATTTGCAGCTGCGGCAATAATGGCGGCGGTATAATCTGATCCGCCACGGCCTAAAGTTGTGGGCTCACCGCTTTCTGTTTTGGACACAAACCCTGGCAATACAATAATTTGATGCTTGTTGTTTTTGAAAAAGGTTTCAATATTATTGTTAGTCTGTTCAAACTTTACAACGGCATTTGAAAAGTTTTCATCGGTAACAATCAGTTCCTGTGCATTTTTCAATTCGGCATCCAATCCTTGATTTTTCATCGCTTCAACAACAATAAAGGAAGAAAGTAATTCTCCGAAACTTACAATTTTATCAGAAGTTTTGGCCGACAATTCATTGATTAAAAAAACGCCTTCCAACGTGGCTTCCAATTTATTGAGCATTTTCTTTACGTGGCCCAAAACGCCGCTTTGGTTGCTTACCGGAATTAATTCACGGATTACTTTTAAATGTCGCTCTTCAATTAATTTAAACTTATTTTTATAATTTTCATCGCCGATACAAGCCAAGTTTCCTGCTTCAAGCAACACATCCGTAATGCCGCCAAGGGCTGAAACCACTACAATTGCTTTGTTATTGTAAGCGCTGTCTTTAACAATTTCGATTGCTTTATTGATATTTTCTGAGGTGGCGACTGATGATCCGCCAAATTTTAATACTTTCATGGTATTAATTTTTTATCCTAATTTTATATATGTTTTGAAAAGATTTTTCTTGTTTTCTAAATTATTGAAAACGAAAATAAGTACGAGTGATATAAATAGTCAGAACCCCTAAAGGGTTGTACCGAATGTAGTGGTAGTGGCAACAACAAAATATAGCGCAGTGTTTGCGCTTAACAACATGTTATGTGAATTTGTTTTTTGCATAGGTCAAAAGTAATTATTTTTTTAAATGCACAATCATTTTAGGTGATTTTTAATAAATATTTATTTTAAATTTACAATTACTGTCCATTTATTGTTATATACCTATTTATTTTACGAAAAAACTAATTTCATTTAGGAAATCGTTAATCCAAATCAACAATCACCTGATTTTTAATCAGATCATCGAATGTTTCTTCTTTTCTGATTAAATAATCCTGGCCTTTATAGTACAAAACTTCTGCAGGTCTGTAGCGTGAATTGTAATTTGAAGCCATAGAAAAGCAATAAGCACCGGCATTGTTAAAACAAAGCACATCACCTTCGGTAATTTCACTAATTCTGCGATTGGTGGCAAAAGTGTCCGTTTCGCAAATATAACCCACTACGGAATAGTAGCGTTCTCGTCCTTCCGGATTGGAAACATTGTGAATATGGTGATAGGAATCGTAAAACATTGGTCGGATTAAATGATTAAAACCAGAATCGATACTCGCAAAAACAGTCGATGTTGTATGTTTTACCACATTTACATGCGCCAAAAAGAATCCGGATTCACTCACCAAAAATTTTCCCGGCTCAAACATCAACGTCAGGTTTTTACCGTATTCTTTACAAAAACTATTGAACCGTTCCGATAATTTTTCACCCAATTCTTCAATATTTGTTGAAATATCGCCTTCTTTATAAGGTACTTTAAATCCGCTTCCAAAATCTATAAAATCCAAATCTTCAAATGCTGTGGCCGTATTAAACAAAATTTCAGTGGCCGCCAAAAATACGTCGATATCCAAAATATCTGAACCTGTATGCATATGAACACCGTTGATGTGCATTCCTGTATTTTCTACAACTCTTTTTATATGAGGCAATTGGTGGATTGAAATTCCGAATTTAGAATCGATATGGCCCACAGAAATTTTAGAATGTCCGCCCGCCATAATATGCGGATTGATACGTACACAAACCGGTGTGTTAGGGTAGAGGTGACCAAATTGTTCTAGAATGGACAAATTATCGATATTGATTTGAACGCCCATTTTCGCCGCTTGTTCAATCTCTTTTAATGAAACGCCGTTTGGCGTAAAAATGATATTTTCCGGCGCAAATCCGGCTTCCAATCCCAAAAGCACTTCTTGTATGGAAACTGTGTCAATTCCCGAATTCAACTTTTTGAAAAATTTCAAAATACTGATGTTAGAATTTGCTTTTACGGCATAATTCAATTTTAAATTTTTAACAGAAGAAAATGCTGCCGTAATGCGATTGTATTGAGATTCCATTTTTTCGGCATCATAAACATACAGCGGACTTCCATATTTTTCAGTAAGGGAAACTAACAATTGACTTTCCATGAATTTAATTTTTTAATTTTTCAAAAGTAACCATCTAGCCGTTGTTTTGAAAGACAGTGGCAATAAAATAACAATATTTAACATTTTGTTAAAAAAAAGCCCCAATCTATTTAAGAATGGGGCTCAAAAATGTGTTTATAATTTTTTATTTTGCTTTTTCAGCAGTTAGCATTGCAATTTTCACTACAACATCTGTTGCCAATTGGATTGCTTCCGCAGCAACAAATTCATAACGTCCGTGAAAATTATGTCCGCCTGCAAAAATATTTGGGCAAGGCAAGCCTTTGTATGACAATTGAGAACCGTCTGTTCCTCCTCTAATCGCTTTTATTAAGGGTTTAATTCCTAATTGTTTCATTGCTTCTTCAGCAATATCAACAATATGCATTACAGGTTCAATTTGTTTGCGCATATTGTAATATTGGTCTTTCATTTCAACTTCAACCAAATTACTGCCCAATTTTTTGTTTAAATCATCGGCAACTTTTTGAAAAGTGGCTTTGCGTTGTTCAAACAATTTCATATCGTGGTCTCGGATAATGTACTCAAGTTCGGTTTTTTCAACTTCACCGTGCACACTGCTCAAATGATAAAATCCTTCATAACCTTCAGTTTCCTGCGGAATTTCGTTTTTTGGCAATCCTGCAATAAATTCACTGGCAATTAACATAGAGTTAATCATTTTTCCTTTTGCGTAGCCTGGATGCACAATTTTTCCGTGGATGATTACTTTTGCTCCGGCGGCATTGAAATTTTCATATTCCAATTCACCAACGCGGCTGCCATCCATTGTATAAGCCCATTCGGCGCCAAATTTTTCCACATCAAACATATGGGCTCCTTTTCCAACTTCTTCATCGGGCGTGAAGCCAATTCTTATTTTTCCGTGTTTAATTTCGGGATGGTTGATTAAATATTCCATGGCCGAAACAATTTCAGTAATTCCTGCTTTATCATCGGCGCCCAAAAGGGTAGTGCCGTCAGTTGTAATTATAGTTTGCCCTTTATACAACAATAAGTCTTCGAAATAACTGGGAGATAAAACAATATTTTCTGCTTTGTTTAACAAAATATCACCGCCATCATAATTTTTATGGATTTGAGGTTTTACGTTGGTGCCTGAATAATCCGGACTTGTATCAATATGGGCAATAAAACCAATGGTTGGAACTTTAAAATCCACATTTGAAGGAAGCGTGGCCATGATATAGCAATGATCATCTAACGTAACATCTTCCAAGCCAATTTCTTTTAATTCATCAACCAAAATATGCGCCAAATCCCATTGTTTTTCAGTACTTGGGAAGTCTGGATTGTTTGGGTCAGATTGCGTGTCTACTTGAACATATTTTACAAATCGATCTATTATTTTTTGCATATTTTTAAATTTTTATCAAAAGTAAGGATTCATTAAAGTTTTCGCAATCTAATTGTCATAAATTATTCCAAAAACTGAATGCTTTCCAACAACGAAATTGATTCACATATGCGTTCATCGATATTTGTTGTTCCATAAATTTCAGAATAGGCAGAAAAATAGGTATTTTCTGAAATTTTTGTAAGGACCGTAAAACGATGATAGTCAAAATTGTTTTTTATTCCTTTTGAAATGTACCAAAAAGAAGGTTTTTTTTGAAATGACTCATTGCCAGAATCAATTATTTTAAGGTTGTTGGCATTCAAAACCGAATCTTTTCGATGGTGAAAATCATTGTCGAAATTCAAGGTTCCCAAATTAAAAGAAGCCGCCAAAATATAAGTTTCAGAAAGCTGTTTAATCGTGTCGGCAGTAAAAATTTCAGATTGATAATTATCAAAGTATAATTCTGTTTTCCAACTACTTGGAATATTCAATGTAAAGTTTTTATTAAAATCTGTAATTTCTTTGGTATTTTTATATGTTGTGGCGCTACAATTCATCTTTTTGCCAATTTCAGATTGATTGGAACAGCCAGAAAACAATAAAAAAACAAAACAATAAAAAGCAAAATTTCTCATTTTAATTGATTGTTATTTTTGCAATCACTTCATTGCCTGAAACCCAAGCGGTATTTTCATTTACAAAACGAATGGAGTGAAAAGCTTCATCGCTTACTTTTTCCCAAGTTTTTCCTGAGCTTTTCGAGTAAAAAACGCCGTTGTCGGAAACAGCAAATACTTCTTTTCCTTGTGTATTTGGCACATATTGCACACAGCTCACGTATTTTGGCTCGGCATTTTCCGACACAACTTCCCAGGTTTTACCGCCATTTTTGGTAATTGCCTTATTGGCATAATTCCCGTGCATATCGGTATAATCGCCGCCACAAATAATTCCTTGTCTTTCATTGTAAAAATCGACTGAATAAATTCCCGTGCTGCTTTTTCCCTGAACGATTGGCGTATCGTATACTTTCCAAGTTAAACCCATATCAGGCGTATGAAAAACACGCGCTTTCATTCCGCCCGTCACAATCCAGGCATTTTCGCCGACTATGGCAATGTTGGTATTGCTGGCCGCAAAAGCAGCTTCACCGACTTCAATTTTCGGCAAGTTTTTGCAATCCATTTTTCCCCAGGAATTTCCGCCGTCGCGTGTAATCAAAATCGACAAACAATCATTTGTAGGATCACCGATAGCGATTCCGTTGAGTTCATCAAAAAACTTCATAGAATCGTAAAAAACTTTGTCGTGCACTTCTTTATAAACCAATTCAATTTCATTGCTTTTATAACGATACAACAGCGCCGGATTTTCAATACTCAAAGCAAAAACGGCTTCTTTGGTATAGGCAATCGCCCTAAAATGCGGAACAATGGTATCAGTCACAATTTTTTTTGTTGCAACGAATTTTCCGTTTCCGGTTATAATGCCGATGGTTCCGTTTGAGCTTGCATAAACAACCGATGAATCATTCACAATTTCAATGGCGCGAATGCTGGCACTGTCAATGTTGAATTTTTCGATTGAAATTTTTACGGTTTCACGTGGTTGATAGTTGCTATTGCACGCTAATAAAAATGTAAAGAGGATTGTAATTATGGCAACGTTTTTCATTTATTATTGTTGAAGATTGTAACAAATTTAGGAAAAATAAATCGAATTTTTATCAACAAAAAAGGCAAGTAAAAACCTGCCTTTTTTGCTTATTTATATCAATAAAATTTACTGATTGAAAAACTCATCAGTAATATACATTTCCTTATCAAATCTTTTTTCAAGCCTGGAAACTTCAATTTCTTTAATTTCAGAAAACTTCAGCGATTTTGTTTGTCTGCCCGAAATTCCTCTAATATTATCCAATGCCGCTTTTAAAACCACTTCATTTTCATCNNCAATTTATTATAGATTTGAAAAACTATGGGTTGCATGGCATATAAATGTGCTGAATTTGCCGATGATTCACTTGTGTAATCTGATGAAGGTGAATCATATAAAGTAATTGACCCAACATTTTTACCGTAAGTGGTTGTTCCTATCACTTTAACAGACATAAATGGTTTTAATCCGTTGATAATCATTTCACTTGCAGAAGCCGT
Source organism: Lutibacter sp. (assembly GCA_003516285.1). GTDB lineage: Bacteria > Bacteroidota > Bacteroidia > Flavobacteriales > Flavobacteriaceae > Lutibacter. The sequence goes on from DPCK01000026.1 coordinate 15,295, forward strand.
ACTGCTGGATGTTAGTACATACAATTGATTGATGCCTGTAAGTCTGTTTATATTTTCTTCTCCGGTTTTAGTGCCACTTACATCATAAACATTTAACTTATTTTGAAAGGTATAAGAACTGTTTTGATTGGTATGTTTTGCATTAAAAGTCAATTTAGCAAAGGTTTCAGTACCTGCAACGGAATTAATCATACTTGCCAAATAAGCTGAAGTTAACACAGATCCGCCGCCATTTAATCTTAAATCCAACACCAATTCTTGAATTCCTTCATTTTTAAAATCGGCAAAAGCTGCATTTAACTCATCGTTATAAGAAGACCTAAATCCGTTATAAACCAAATAACCTACTTTTTTCCCGTTGATATCTGTAAATATTTTTTTGAAATAAACTGGATCTTCAGAAATAACGGTTGCTGTAATTGTTTTATCGGCGATAAGGGTTCCGTTTTCCGTAACAATTGAAAATTTTACAGTTTCATTAGAAAGTTTGCTTACCACAGATGAATAATTGCTTTCATTCATTAATACACCATCCAACGCATTGATAAGATCGCCTCTTTTAATACCTGCTAAATCAGCCGGTGAATTTGGTGCCACATATCTTACATAAAAAATAATGTCGCCGGGAGTTGTATTAATTTTCACTGCCTGTAAACGAATTCCAAATGATTTTGTAATTCCCTGAAAAGAATTATTTAAAGCCACAAAATCATCAACAATCCAAGAAAATCTATCGGTATTTCCCTGATCAAACAACAAACTGTAGAATAAATCTTCCGGAGTTGCATATTCTTTTAAGTACGCATCATAAGCATCTTTGTCATCATCTTTGGTATTTGCCAAATTTGTAACGTCGGTTTGCCAATTGTACCAGGAATTCATCCCTTTCCATACAAAATCATTAATAGGTTTTTCTAAACCATTGTTTATTGGGGCTGGGTCGTCATTTTTATCGCAACTGGCAAATGTTAAACCTAGCACTACGTATGTTGCCAGTATATAGCCTAATTTTCTCATTTTATTATTTTTGTTATTTGGACGCAATATATCAATTTTTATTCCAAATTTAATATATGCTGTTACAAAAACGTAACTTGCTCGTCATAATTGTAATAACATCAGAAAATCGTTTTAACAACCAAACTTAAAATGGATCAGTCAGAGTTTTTAAAAAAAGTAATGCCTTTTAAAGATAAAGTGTTTCGATTGGCGAAAAGACTGTTGGTTTCAACAGAAGAGGCAGAAGATGCAACCCAAGAGCTTTATTTTAAGCTTTGGAAAAACAAGTCGAAATTAAACGACTATAACAGTATTGAGGCTTTTGCAATGACAATGACGAAGAATTATTGTTTTGACCGATTGAAATCGAAGCAGGCAAATAATTTATCGCTGGTTCACAGTAACTATAAAGAAGGTGGAACGTCTTTACAGAAAAGGGTAGAATTAAATGACAGTGTAAGTTTGGTTCATAAATTGATTGAGAACTTACCGGAGCAACAAAAAATAATCATACAGCTTAGAGATATTGAACAATATGAATTTGATGAAATAGCGGAAATGCTGAATATACAGCCAGCCACAATCAGGGTTTCATTATCAAGAGCCAGAAAAACAATTAAAGAACAATTAATAAAACAACACAATTATGGAATTAGTTAACATAGAAAAGTTGTTGGAAAAATACCTGGATGCTGAAACTTCCATCGCCGAAGAAAATGAATTAAAAACTTATTTTTCAGGAGATGATGTAGCACCACATTTAGAAGAATATCGAGCAATGTTCGGTTATTTTTCAGCCAATAGAAACGAGAAATTTACAAAAACCATTCAATTAAAAAGTCGAAAACTGAATTGGAAATGGTTATCTGTAGCTGCCTCAGCAATTTTATTGGTAAGTGTGTACACCGGGTATCAAAAAAACCAACAAGCAAAAGCCGAAAAAATTTATCAAGAAACGCAATTTGCTTTTGCAATGTTATCGGCAAATTTAAACAAAGGAACTGCAGCAATCACTGAATTGCAAGAGTTTGAAACCAGTACAAACAAAATTTTTAACAAACCTAAATAACAAAAAAATGAAAAAAGTAATTTTTATAATCGCCTTTGCTATATTACCATTCATAAACTATGCGCAAGTTTCAATTTTCAATAAATTTGAAGCTATGGATGATGTGACCTCAGTAATTGTGAACCAAGAAGCTTTTAAAATGTTAAGCAAATTTAAAAGCAGCAGCCCAGAAGCAAAACAGTATGCAGATATGGTGAAAGACTTAGAATCTTTAAAAGTTTTCACAACAGAAAACACCGCCATTGCGACTCAAATGGAAGATGTTGTTACAAGTTATTTGAAAACCTCAAAACTTGTGGAGATGATGCGCATAAAAGATAAAGATGCCAACGTTAAAATTTACATTCGTCCAGGTAAAGATGATAATCACGTGAGTGAATTGTTAATGTTTGTGAACGATATGACAAATAAAGCCAACAAACAAGCAGTTGTTTTATCATTAACAGGGAATATCGATTTAAATAAAGTTTCTGAAATTACAGAAGCCCATATACCAAACAGCGGCAAACAACTAAAAAATAAATAGGAAACGAAATGAAAAATTTTTTAAAAGTTTCTTTGGTAGCTTTTGCCACAGCAATTTTAACAGTTGCCTGTGACACCAAACCTACCTTGCAGAAATATTATGTAGACAGCAAAGAAAATAACGCGTTCATTTCTGTTGATTTACCGGCGAATATCATTGAGCTAAAAGATGAGAATGTTTCTGAAGAAGTTAAAAATACGTTGAAAACCATCAAAAAAGTCAATTTTTTAGCCTTGCAAATTGATGACAGCAATCAGGAATTGTTCGATGCAGAAAAGCAGAAGGTTCAAGAAATTTTAAAAAACCCAAGCTACAAAGAATTGATGCGTATGAACACAGGAAACGGAAATGTAACCGTGAATTATTTGGGTGAAGAAGATGCCATTGATGAAGTGATTATTTTTGGATCCGATAACAAAAGAGGATTTGCACTTGTAAGAGTACTTGGAGAAAATATGAATCCGAGCGAAATTTTAAGTCTGGCCCAAGAAATTAAATTAGATGGCGATTCTCAACAACTTAAACAATTGGGCGGATTGCTTGGCAGTATTAAATAATTAGTCCGAAGTTCAATATTACACAATTTTTACCCTAAGCTTGGCCGACGGGAAACAATTAAACAAATCAACACATAAACAAAATTAATAGCCATACCTTAAAAAGTATGGCTTTTTAACTATCTGTTAACTGCTTAAGATAATTTAATCCTTATTTTTGCCTATTAAATTTTAAACATTTCAAATGAAAAATATTTTATTCGCGCTCATTTTATTATTTTCAATAGTTCTTGGTGCGCAAAACTCAAAATATCAAGCCGAAAGAGACAAAATTAACAATTTGGTCCACACCAAGTTAAAAGTGGATTTCAACTTCGAAAAAAGTCAGTTAAACGGTGAAGCTTGGGTAACGTTAACGCCTCATTTTTATGCGGTTAACAAAGTGGTTTTAGATGCCAAATCCTTTAACATCCACGAAGTAAAAGTGAACGACAAAAAAGCAGGTTTCAATTATTCTGAAGATGAATTAACGGTGGAGCTCGACAAATCCTACAAAAAAGGCGAAGAATATGTTGTGTACATAAAATACACCGCCAAACCTGAAGAAATTACCCAAAAAGGAAGTGAGAACATAAAGGATGCAAAAGGNNAACCAACCCAAACGGGACTAGAACAGACTATTGGAAAATGGACCAAAAACACGCGCCGTACCTTGTTTTTATGGGCGTTGGTGAGTTTAGCGTTGTAAAAGATATTTGGAATGATTTGGAAGTCAATTATTATGTTGATCCGGAATTTGAGCCTGAAGCAAAAGCCATTTTTGGAAATACGCCAGAAATGATGACTTTTTTCTCAAACATAACNNGTTGTTCACGCAGAAGATGCACATCAAAAAAAAGGCCAGCTAATTGACAATAACGAATGGGAAGGCACCATTGCGCACGAATTGTTTCACCATTGGTTTGGCGATTTGGTCACTACCGAAAGTTGGGCCAACTTAACTGTTAATGAATCGTTTGCAACCTATAGCGTTTACTTATGGTTTGCACATAAATACGGAAAAGATAAGGCCGATGCAAATATGTACAGTGACGTTCAGACTTATATGGCCAGCCAAAGTGAGGACAAAGATTTGGTTCGTTTTTATTATTTAGACAAAGAAGATATGTTTGATACGGTAAGTTACCATAAAGGAAATGCCATTTTGCATATGTTGCGCGACGTGATTGGCGACGAAGCTTTTTTTGAAGGAATGAATACTTACTTAACAACCTACAAATACGGAACGGCTGAAGCGCATCAACTTCGTTTGGTCTTTGAAAAAGTTAGCGGAATGGACCTAAACTGGTTTTTCAACCAGTGGTATTTTGGAAGCGGACATATAAAAATGAATGTAACTTACGATTTCAATACCATCAATAAAACAGTCACCGTAAACGTCAATCAAAAAGGAAATATTTTTAAATTTCCTTTAAGCATTGATATTTATGAAGAAACGGGGAAAAATACCCACAATGTTTGGGTAGAGAACGCACAAAATTCATTCACATTTTCCTTCAATAAAATGCCAAAACTGATTAATATTGATGCAAAGCACGTGCTTTTGGCTGAAATTGCCGTTAAAAAAACCATAAATGAATATATTTTCCAATTCAATAACGCTCCGCATTATTTGGATAGAAAATTTGCGTTGGAAGAAATTTCTAAAGACCAATCAAACAAAGATGTTTTTAGCACCTTTATTAAAGCGCTTAACGATCCATACTATGAAATTAGAATATTGGCCTTGGAAAATATTGATTTGTTCCAAAAATACAACAAAAAAGAAGCCATAGACAAAATAGTGAAAATGGCACAATCCGATCCTAAAACATTGGTGCAGGCAGCCGCAATTGGCGTTCTTGGAAAATTGCTGGATCCTGTTTACAAGCCGCTTTTTGAAAACGGAATGAATAGTGAAAGCTTTGCTGTTACTGGAAAATCGTTGATTTCCTTATACCAAATTGATAAACAAGCGGCTTTAGCAAAGTTGAATACCATCAATGAAAACACTAAAACATATTTGGCAGATGCTGTTACCAGTATTTATATCAGCGAAAAGGACAAAACAAAGTTGCCTTTTATCGCCAACCATATTTTAAAGGGTATGTTTTTAACAGAGGACAAAAGAACACAACAAACTTATGCTGAAGCTTTTAAATGGATTTCAGAAAGCGATAATAAAGAAGCAATTACTAATTTAACAAACGATTTTGTAACGTTGGGATTGCGGTATAAAAAATATAAATTTGACCAATTGAGCGTAAATATGTTAAATCAATTGGTTTATGCACAGCAACAATCAAAAAACAGCAATAAAAACGAACTCATCATTATTTTAAAAACAGGAATAGCTAAGCTATTGAAGTAAAAGTTTAAAAGATGCAATTTAAAAGCTTCCCATAATTTGGGAGGCTTTTTTTATGGGGNNTTGGGAAATTGCCAACGCCATTTAACAGCCAATACAACTCAACTTCGGGAAACGCTTTTAAAATCTTCAATACAAATTCAAGGCTTGGTTTATTCCTTCCGGATAGGATATGGGAAATGCTGGATCGCTGCACTTCAATTTTTTCAGCCAATAAAGCAGCAGATATTTCATAATAATCCATAAGGATATTAAGTCGTTTCGCAAATTGCTCTATGTTTACCATTGTAAATTATTGTTTAATTACAAATGTAATCTTTTTAATATTGATTCGCAAATATAGTCATTAAATTACTTAAACATTATTTTATTTTTTATAAGTATAACTTTATGTTAAGTTACATATATTATTAAATTACAATTATATATATATTTAATATCAACTTTGACTATAGTGTTTATTCAATAGGAGCAGAGATCACATTTTTAATTAAAAAACAGGTTACAATTGTACATTATTCTATTTAAATTAACGTTTACAAATGTAAACAATCTATTATTTACATTTGTAAAATGAAATTAATAGACGTAAAAACCTTAGAACTTTTGTATCCGAAAAATTTTGAAAAAAATTTAAAAGGAAGAAGAATTTTGTTTGATGATATAGAACCATTGGTTCAAAAGTTATCCTTAAAATTTAAAAAAGAAATTTTGGGCTATTCAGAAAATAACATTCCGATCTATAAAATTTCTGTTGGAACCGGGAAAATCAAAATACTTGTCTGGTCTCAAATGCACGGAAATGAAAGTACGGGAACCAAAGTGTTATTCGATCTGTTTAATTTTTTTGAAAAAAACAACACTGAATTGTCTGAAATAATAACAGCCATCCTAACAAATTGCACTATTCAGTTCATACCATTGTTAAATCCAGATGGAGCCTTTAAGTTTACGAGGGAAAATGCTCATAATATTGATTTAAATAGAGACGCTGTTGCTCGAAAAGCAAAAGAAAGTAATTTGCTTCGTGAGGTTTTAGAGGCATTCAATCCGAAATTTTGTTTCAATTTGCACGACCAGCGTTCTATTTTTAATGTTGAAGGCACTGCAAATCCGGCAACTATTTCCTTTTTGGCGCCTTCAGAGGATGTTGAGCGTACCTTAACCGAAGGCCGTAAAGAAACAATGAGCGTTATTGTGGCAATGAATGAACTATTACATCAAGTTATTCCCAATCAGGTTGGTCGTTATACCGATGAGTTTTATCCAACAGCAACCGGTGATAATTTTCAGAAGTTGGGACATAACACAATATTGATAGAGGCGGGACATTATAGAGATGATTATGAAAGAGACATTACCCGTAAATATAATTTTTATGCGCTTTTACAAGGAATCTATTTTATTTCAGCAGCAAAAGATTATGCCAATTATAAGCCATACTACGAAATTCCCAATAATGACACTAAGTTCTTAGATATTATATATAAGAACATTAAAATAACTGAAAATAACAGAAATCAAATCGTAGATATTGGTATTCAGTTAAAATTCAAAGTAATAACTAATAAATTGGAGATGTTTAAATACATTGAAAAAGTTGGGGATTTGTCAGATTATTATTCGTATAACTATATAAGTGCAGAAAATTTAGATATAAAGGAATTAGAATTGTCAAATTCGTAAATTTATTAGATGTTTATCGATTTTTTTTTAATAAATTTGTACATTAGTTTTTTATCTTAAACAAAAGCAATAATATGAAAAAATTTATACTTGATGAAATCGATCATCAAATATTAGATATTCTTATCGAAAACGCTAGAACGCCGTTTACTGATATAGCAAAAAAATTGGTGGTTTCTGCAGGAACAATCCACGTGAGGGTTAAGAAAATGGAAGATGAGGGAATCATTAAAGGCTCAACCTTAACGCTTGATTATGAGAAAATGGGCTATTCGTTTATCTCGCACGTTGGTATTTATTTGGACAAAACATCAAAAACAAAGCAAGTAATAAGCGAATTAAAGAAAATTCCAAATATTACCATCGCTTATATAACTGCAGGAAAATACAATATTTTCTGTAAAATCAGAGCCAAAGACACCACGCACGCAAAAGAAATTATTTTTGAAATCGATGATATTGACGGCGTTTCAAGAACAGAAACAATGATTTCTTTGGAAGAAAGCATTAACGACAAAACACGTTTAATGCATTCCATTTTTAGGGAAGTTTAATTGAAATTATATAGCTAAAAATACCTTATTATTCTTTATAATAAGGTATTTTTGTTTTCTGGCATTATTAGTATCTTTGGTATCATTATTCATTTTTTTAAATGGGCACAATTAGCAATACAATTGGTAAAATGGTTTACAACCGCGAAAATTACACTGACAAAGAATTAATTGATTTATATAAATTCCTTCTAAAACCTCGATTGATAGAAGAGAAAATGTTAATTCTGTTACGGCAGGGAAAAATTTCCAAATGGTTTTCGGGTATCGGACAAGAAGCTATTTCTGTTGGCATCACCAACGCTTTGAATTTTGATGAGTATATTTTACCGATGCACAGAAATTTAGGGGTGTTTACTTCAAGAAATATTCCATTATACAGATTGTTTTCCCAATGGCAGGGCAAAAAAAGCGGATTTTCCAAAGGAAGGGAACGCTCTTTTCATTTTGGAACACAGGAATATAAAATAGTGGGAATGATTTCGCATTTAGGTCCGCAATTCGGTATTGCAAATGGGATTGCATTGGGCGATTTACTTAAAAATGAGCCCAAAGTGACCGCAGTTTTTTCCGGTGAAGGGGGAACCAGCGAAGGTGATTTTCACGAAGCTTTAAACGTTGCTTCCGTATGGAATTTGCCGGTGCTTTTTTGTATTGAAAATAATGGATACGGACTTTCAACACCTGTAAGTCAGCAATTTAAATGCGAAAATATTGCGGATAAAGGAATTGGCTACGGAATGGAAAGTTATATTATAGACGGTAACAATATTTTGGAAGTTCATTCAACAGTAAGTGAAATTGCAAAAAGTTTACGCATCAATCCTCGTCCGGTGTTGCTCGAATTTAAAACGTTCAGGATGCGCGGGCACGAAGAGGCGAGTGGTATGAAGTATATTCCGCAGGAATTGATCAATACTTGGGCAGAAAAGGATCCAGTTAAAAATTATCAGGCATTTTTGAAAGCGGAAAACATACTATCCAATAAAATGGAATCCTTAATTAAAGAGGAAATTATTGATGAAATCAATGAGCATTTAAAAACAGCTTTTGCTGAAGAAGAAATCTCTTCAACCATTGAAAATGAATTGGCTGATGTGTACAAACACCAAAATTATAAAGAAATAAAACCTTCAACAAACATTTTAAATATTCGATTTATAGATGCTGTATCACAAGGATTAAGACAAAGTATGGAACGCTTTGAAAAATTGGTGGTGATGGGACAGGATATTGCAGAATATGGCGGCGCTTTTAAAATTACCGAAGGATTTTTAGAACAATTTGGTGCATCCAGAATTCGGAATACACCTATTTGTGAATCGACTATTATTGAAGCGGCTTACGGACTTTCCATCAACGGATATAAATCGGTTGTGGAATTGCAATTTTCCGATTTTGTGACATCGGGATTTAATCCGGTCATTAATTTGCTGGCAAAATCATTTTATCGCTGGAATCAGAATGCCGATGTTGTTTTGCGAATGCCTTGTGGCGCAGGTGTTGGAGCAGGACCATTTCACAGCCAAACCAACGAAGCCTGGTTTACAAAAACTCCGGGACTAAAAGTGGTTTATCCGGCATTTCCTTATGATGCAAAAGGTTTGCTGGCAACTTCCATTGAAGATGAAAATCCAGTCTTATTTTTTGAACATAAAGCATTGTATAGATCTGTTTATCAAGATGTTCCGACTGAATATTACACCATTCCATTTGGAAAAGCATCTTTGTTGCACGAGGGAAATAACTTGAGCATCATCACTTATGGCGCTGGCGTTCATTGGGCCTTAAATGAAGTTAAAGCACACCAAATTTCAGCTGATATTATCGATTTAAGAACGCTGCAACCCATAGATACTGAAGCCATTTATACATCGGTAAAAAAAACCGGTAAAGTTTTAATTTTGCAGGAAGACACTTTATTTGGGGGATTTGCTTCAGATTTATCGGCATTAATCACAGAAAACTGCTTCAACTATTTGGATGCACCCGTAAAACGCTTGGGCAGTTTAGAAACGCCAATTCCATTTGCCAAAAACTTGGAAGAAATGTATTTGCCAAAAAATCGATTGTATGACAGCATTGTTGCATTGTTAAATTACTGATTTTAAATCATCAAATTTGATTTTCGTCATATTACAAATAATGATTATTTCCTTAATTTAGTGACATATATCCTTTATCTAATTTCAAAGGATAAACCAATATTGTGTTAATTTTTTACTGATTTTTAGTATCTTAACTTAAAATAACAGACTTCTTTTTAGCGGTAAAAATTTATTTAAAAAATGATAACTATCATTTACATAAATGACGAGTATCATTGTACGAATAATATTTTCCGTATAAATTGGCTCATTATTAACCAATAAAATGATATAATTATGCCATTAGTACAATTTAACCGTCGTCTTCCTATATTGGACAGGATGTTTCCTGAATTCTCAGACCTTACTGAAAATATGATGAATGAAGATTTGTTGCAAAGAGAAAATTGGATGCCATCGATTAATGTAAAGGAGCACAAAAATGATTTTGAAATAGAAGTAGCAGCACCGGGATTTTCAAAAAAAGATTTTGAAGTTTCTATTTCTGAGGATGTTTTAACAATATCTGCTGAAAGTAAGCAAGAAAAAGAAGAAAAAGAGGAAAATTATTCCAGAAGAGAATTTTTCCATAATTCTTTTACAAGAACTTTTACTTTACCAAAAAGCGTGGATCTAAAAAAGAAAATTAAAGCCAACTACGAAAACGGAATATTGGCAATTCATTTGGAAAAAATGGAAGCAGCAAAAAGTATTGAAAAGAAAAAAATGATTGAAATCAGTTAATTTTTTTACTTATTCGGGAAGTTAACCCTTCCCGAATATTTTAATCTAAATAATATTAAAATGGATAAAAATCAATTAACCGAAAAGGAAAAAAAAGGAGATTTTGAGATCAGTGTTGAACGATTACACACAAAAGCCCAACAATGGATTTCAGAAATTGAATTCATTAAAATTGAACAAAATTTTCTAAAGGAATTGCTAACTGATCATATAATAGGATTGTGTAAAACCCATAATTATGACCAAGCTAAGATGTTATTGAACGGTATTGAAAACGAAGCAAAATTGGGCAATAAATTAATAGAATTTATTAAGGAACATAAAATTAATTTGGCTTTGCTTTTAGAAAACATTCAATTAAAAAAAGAAACTAAATTTAGAGAAAATCACAAACTGCTAAAAGTGGAAGTTAAAAACTACATTGAAAACTTTAAATATATTAAAGAGCAAGTTTATGAATTGGTGTTGTTAATTATGAGAAACGAAAAAGAAATAAAATTGCTTTCAAAATAAGTAAACAACCATTTAAATGCTAAACAAACCGTTTTTATTTTTTATTTATTTGAAATTTTTTGCACAGAATTAAAAACAAATCACTTTGTAATATATTGTGGGCGTGACAATTATAGATTGTGAAGCGTGATTAATTTATTAAAACACATTTATATTAATCGTAATTTATTTGGAATTAAATGAATATTGGAATAATGTGTTTACAAAAAATTTTGAAACAGCTACTGCAAGAATAAAAAGTGAAAACGGTTTAATTGTTAATTAAAATCCCAATCAAATAATTTAAATATTTTTAACCAGTCATTTGGAAAAGAAGCATTTAACTNNTTGTGAAACCTATCGCCATATTTATAATCGCCAACAATAGGATGGCTAATTTTATTCAAATGAATTCGGAGTTGATGCATTCGTCCAGTGCCTGGCGTTAATTTGACCAGGCTATATCTTGAATTTTCATAAGGAATTACAGGAATTTCAAGTAATTTTTTATAAATGGGTTCGCAATAAGTTTTTGCATCTTTATAGACTTTGGTGTCAGGATTTTTAACGGGAGAGTCTATTACTTGAGCTAAATCCACAAATCCGCGCACAATTCCAAAATAGGTTTTTTGAATTCGATTTGTATTAAACAACTCCTGAAAAACAGCAACATTTTCTTTTTGTTTTGCCAACATTAATACACCCGATGTTTTTCTGTCTAATCTGTGAACAGGATAAAAATGGTTTTCAAATTGTGTGAAAAGCAAATCTAACAGCGTTTCGTCTTTTATGTTACGCGCATAATAAGAATTGTGAATCAGAACATTATTTGGTTTGTTGACAATAATAATATGGTCATCTTCAAAAATAATTTTAATTTTCATTTGGCAAATATAAGGTAATAGCGGTGGTTTGGGCATAAAGTTTATTGCTCAATGTTCAACTTAAAATTGGCTTTGTGAAAAACTCTAAGCATTTACAAAAGCTACAGTAAGATTAATTTTTGTTTGGATGAAATATGCGTTAGGGACTGCAGCAAAAATCCTTTTTTTATTTGCCTTTTCGACGAAGCAAAAAAGATTGCAGCGAAAGGCGCGACCCTTGCTGTAACACCCAAATAATTAAATACGATTGATTTTTTGCCCTAATAATTGAACAGGAATTGCTGTTTTAGAGTCAATAATTTCAATAGTTTTAACACATTTTTAGCATTGCAGATGTGTGAATCTTGCAACTAATATAAAAAAATATGTAACTTTATAAGGCCAATGATTTCGCAAATTTGTAGCAGTTAATTTCACCATTAAAAACAATAATAAAAATGAAAAAAATAATAGTATTTGTACTTTTAGCTTCCATAGTTATTTCTTGTGGAACTCCAAAAACAGTTATCCAGTCCAAAAAAGTAATTAAAGGATACTGGTCTTTAGACCAAATTACTTACAGTGAACCTGGAACATTTGACGTAACCTTGTTGAATGATGCTTCAAGAGATTGTTTCATTGGAAGCAAATGGCGTTTTATTCCAAACAACAATACTGGAACATACACCATTACCGATACACATTGTGTACCAATAGGCGATCGTAATTTTAATTTTACCATTCAGCAAACAGATGCCAATACTGGCCTTTATGACTTTTTGTTGAAACCAACCGATGCAAGACAAAGATCTGCAGATGATTCAGGTTTCAGACTTCAATTGGCACAATTGACAGAAACTACTATGAGATGGGAACAAACCGTTTCAGTAGAAGGAAAACCATTTATAATTTATATGAACTTTAATAAAATAAACGAATAATGAAAACATACTTAAAAAAAATATTTTTAGCGGTTTTAACAGTATTTCTTGTAGCCGGATTAAGTAGTTGTGAAGCAACTAAAAATGCAAATAATGCACAAAAAGGTGCTGTAATTGGAACTGCTGGTGGTGCTATTTTAGGCGCCATTATTGGAAACAATGCCGGTAAAGGCGGAAAAGGAGAAATAGGTGCTGTGATTGGTGGCGTTGTTGGNNACGGCTAGTTCTGAAGTATTGCTTACCAAATTGGCAAATATTTTAAAAGAATATCCTGATACAAATGTATTGGTGGTTGGACATACAGACAGCAGTGGACCGGCAGATTACAACATGACGCTTTCTGAAAAAAGAGCTTATGCGGTAACCAATTATTTTGTACAAAATAAAGGATTGGGTTCTTCACGTTTTACAACCACTTGGTTCGGTGAAGATCAACCAATTGCTGATAACTCAACTGTTGAAGGTCGTGCTAAAAACCGTAGGGTAAATGTGGCCATTGTTCCAAATGAAAAAATGAAAGAAGACGCCAAAAAAGAAGCTGGCGAGAACTAATAACCCCATATTAATTATTTAATGAGGACCCGAAACAAATTGTTTCGGGTTTTTTTTATGCTTGGCCCATAGCTAAAATTCGAATGACTAAACTGTTAAGAAATCTTTCAACAAATACGCGTGCAAACGATTAAACAAATACACAATTATAACTAACTTACAGTCCTAAAATTTAAAGTAGTGCAAGGTATCGTTGATAGTGTAACGCAATTTCAATTAACTTGGCTAAACTGGGGTTTGGCATTTTTAGCATCCTTTATTCTTGGTATGGGTAAAGCGGGAATAAAAGGGCTTGGGGTTTTAATTGTTACTTTAATGGCAATAATCTTTGGCGGAAAAGCTTCCACAGGAATTTTAATTCCGCTTATGGTGGTTGCCGATATTTTGGCTGTTTTTTATTATAACCGCCATACACAATGGAAATTTTTATTAAAAATATTGCCCACAATGGTTTTGGGCGTATTGATAGGCGTTTGGTTTGGAAACGATATTTCCGAGAAATTATTCAAACAAATTATGGCGATTTTCATTATTTTAACTGTAGTTATGATGGTTTGGATGGATCAAAAAAAGAATATGGCAGTTCCCAAACATTGGTTTTTTGCTAGCAGTATGGGGCTTTTATCAGGAATTACCTCAATGATAGGAAATTTGGCTGGTTCTTTTGCCGACATCTATTTTTTGGCCGTTAGGTTGCCTAAAAATCAATTTATAGGCACGGCAGCCTGGTTGTTTTTAATTATTAATGTGTTTAAATTGCCATTTCATATTTTTGTTTGGAAAACGGTAACTTCGGATAGTCTTTTGCTGAATTTATTCCTGATTCCCGGAATTTTGCTCGGTTTTATAAGTGGCGTGGCCTTGGTTAAATTATTAAACAATGAAGTTTACCGCAAATTTATTATGGTGGTAACCGCAATGGGCGCTTTGCTGATATTATTTAGATAATTTTAAATATCATTATTATGGAAGAACATTTTTTTCAGTGTCCGTATTGTTGGGAAGAAATTTCGATGTTATTGGACACTTCAGTAAACAATCAAACTTATATTGAGGATTGTGAGATTTGTTGTAATCCGATCGAAATAAATCCAATATTTGAAAATGGTGAATTGATCGCTTTAAATATTAAAAGTGAAGAGGAGCAGTAAATTTATTTTGAAGAAATTGCCTGTTTTAATTGAGAAACAGATTGCATGCCCGATTGTCTCCAAATTTGCTTTCCTTGTTTAAAAACCATAAAAGTAGGAACGCCTCGCACCTGATATTTCGCTGCCAATGCAGGATTGGTGTCCACATTTATTTTTATAATACTGATGGAATCTTTTAATTCCGCTTTTAATTGTTTCAAAACAGGGGCCATACTTTTACATGGTCCGCACCAATCTGCGTAAAAATCAATTAAAACAGGAATATTTTGATTTATAATATCGTCGAATGATTTTTTCATATTATTTTTTTAATGTTAATAAAGTTACAAAAACACCAATAATTAATGAACAAATTAATCAAAAAGTTTATTTCATCTTAAAAGATATTAAACCGATTTAAATCGTAATTTTTTTAAAAATTTGTGGATTTCCAGATACTTTTAAATAAACAAGAATCAACAATGCCATTGTGCTGCAAATCAGAAATCCGATAAATAACGGTAGGGCAGTGGCTGTAACAAATTTTCCAATAAAAGTACTGATGGGAACAGCCATCATAGTTGATAAAAAACCTGTAATTGCAGCGCCAATCCCCGCAATATGGCCGATGGGTTCCATCGCCAAAGCCCTTAAATTCCCAAATAGAAATCCGATCGCAAAAAATTGTAATCCGAAGAAAATCAACAAAACAAAAATGCTTGGATTTGCAGAATTAAGAAATAAGAAGATATAAAGCAAGGAAACGCTAAAAAACGAGAATAACGCAGCGGTTACCATTTTTTCCATACCATATTTTAAAACAAGCGTGGCGTTTAATAAAGTGGCAGAACCAATGGCGATGGACAAACCTGCAAAAATATAGGGAAACTGTTCCTTCAAATTGTATTGTGTTTGGAATATCTGTTGGGCAGTACTTAAATAAACCATAAAAGAACCTGTTACAAATCCGGAGATTAAGGTAAAACCAATAGTTCTTTTCGATTTCAAAAGCTCTTTTAATCCATCAACAAAAATAGTGCGTGAAAATTTTATGCGATGCACTTTCAATAAAGTTTCCGGCTGTCTTTTCCAAAACCAAAATGAAACTAAAAGACTAAAAATCAATTGAATATAAAATATGGCCTGCCAATTATAGTGGTCTAACACAAATTTTCCCATAGCAGGGGCAACCACAGGAACCAAAAGAAACACCGAGGTGATAAATGACATAATTCTAGCCATATAATCGCCACTATACGTATCACGAACCATCGCAATACTGATGGTTCTTGGCGCTGAAAGTCCGATTCCCTGTAAAATACGCCCAGCAACCATCATTTCCAGACTTTCTGAAAATACACAAATAAAGCTTGAAATAATAAACACGCCAAATCCCATAAAAACAACAGGTTTTCGCCCCAAACTGTCTGAAATCGGCCCAAAAAACAAAGGTCCAAGCCCAAGACCCAAAAAAATCATAGTAATAAGCAATTGATTGTCAACAACATCAGTTGTGCCGATTGAAAATCCGATATAATCCAAAGCCGGTAACAACGCGTCAATAGCCAAAGCAACAATGGACATTAAGGAAGCCATTAAGGCAATGAATTCAAATGGGGAAGACTTGCTTTTTATCATTTAGCAAAAGTAAGGCTATTTAATGAACAAGTAAAGGAGTATTAAAATATTCTATTTAACATAATATAAATTATAATACAAATTACATCATTTTTGTATTCCTACCATTTCCACATAATTATAGAATAATACGACTTAAAACTTATATTGTCAATAATGATGTTAAAAGTAATTTCGGCGTATTACTTCTATTTAATTTGTAAACATTTAAATATATATAAGGTAAAATATCCCAAAACTGTATTTAATCTCTGTGATATTCCGAACAATCCTTCTAAATAAAATTTATACGCGATTCTCAGCAAATAACCTTTTACTAATTTAAGATGATTTAAGTCATTATATGATAAAAAATATACGTACATCTTAGCCAACATAAATAAAGATACTTTTAGAACTTATGAGCACAATAAAATTAGGAAATCCGGCCGTTGTTGGATTGGCGGGATTCGGATTAACTACATTATTATTGCAATTCCATAATTTAGGATTATGCGGATTGGGCCCTGTGATATCAATGGGATTTATTTTTGGAGGATTGACCCAATTGATTGCCGGATTTATGGAGCAAAAAACGGGCAATAATTTCGGTTTTGCCGTTTTTTCAAGCTATGCTTCTTTTTGGATTGGATTGGGCGTTATTTGGATGTTAAACCATTTTGAAATATACACATCATCTGGAACTGATGTGGGATTTTATTTAATAGCTTGGACATTAATTACGCTTATATTTTGGGTGGCATCGCTCTTTGTTCATACAGCAATGACGCTTACTTTTAGCACTTTATTACTTGGTTTTGTCTTATTGGATCTTGCTCATTTTGGATTTCCACAGCTTACAGTATTCGCTGCCATTGTTTTAATAGTATGCGCTTTATTGGCTTGGTATATGATGGCGACCATTATTATTAATGATGTTGCAGGAAAACAACTTTTAAAATTAGGGAAACCTTGGATTAAATTAAATTAAATGCCCAACTATTCATAGCCACTTTTTTGATTGAAAAAATTAAGCTATTTTTGTACCCTAAATTTTTATCCAATGAAAAAACCCATTCTACTGATCATAATCCTGCTTTTGATGGTTGATTTAAATGCCCAAACAACTGATGTTAAATTATACAATCCTGAAGCAGATGCTAAAACAGATCTTCAAAACAGTATCGAAAAAGCAAATACCGAAGGAAAACACGTGCTATTGCAAATTGGCGGAAACTGGTGCAGCTGGTGTATTAAATTCAATAAAAAAGTCACTGAAAATGATACTTTAAACATTGTTTTAAAAGAAAAATACATTCCTTACCATCTTAATTATTCCAAAGAAAACTGGAATGAAGACATATTAACCAGTTTGGGTTTTCCGCAACGCTTTGGTTTTCCGGTTTTTGTGGTATTAGACGGCAAAGGAAACAGGTTACATACCCAAAACAGCGTTTATTTAGAAGAAAATAAGGGTTATTCAACCAAAGAAGTTTTGGAATTTTTTAATAGCTGGTCCCCTACCGCTATAGATCCTAAAAGTTATCCTTCCAAAGTAAAGAATTGAGCTCTCTTAAGAATTGTGATAATTGTCTTTCAGCCATAATAACATAATAATTAGAAACACAAAATAGCGTCACTTGGCGCTATTTTTTTAGGCTTAAATTTTTTTAATTGCTTTTACAATGTGTGAATTATGCAAATATGATTAAAAATTATGTAAGGCGAATATTAGTAATATTACCCAATTTTACACATTATAAATTTTACTCTATAAAATTAAAAACATATATTATGGAAAAAGGAAATATAGAAATAAAAGAAGAAATTCTAAGAAAGTTAGAAGATATTAAAAACACCACAGAAAGTTTGGTTGTAAAAATTGGCCACCTTCAGGTAGATTTATTTAATTACCCAGATAAAGAACTTGAAAAATTTCTGGATACTTTAAACAAAGCTTTTTCAGATAAACACGTTTTGATTACTGAAGTTTTTAACAAACACGATGAAGAAGTCAATAGCTTAAAGTTGTAAGAAAATATTAATATTTAACAGGCCTGAAAGTCTGATAAAAATATAAAAATAGCGCCCGAAAGGCGCTATTTTACTTGATATTTTGTTATAGTTTCACTGGTTCATAGTCCAAATAACCTTTTTTGCCCGGCGTGTAAAATGTATTTTGGTCCCAGTCGGTTAATGCGATATTATTTTCAAAGCGCTCCACCAAATCTGGATTTGAAATAAAAGGTTTCCCATACGCCACCAAATCGGCTTCACCGCGTTCAATCACCTCATTTCCAGTTTTTTGGGTAAATTTTCCGTTAATCATTAAAGTTCCATGATACAGAGGCCTAAAATGTTTTGCAATTTCTTTTACGGCGAAAGGAACTTCAGAAACATCGGTAAACGGTTCAGACAAATGAACATAGGCCAATTGATGATTATTTAGTTTTTTAATGATGTATTCAAAAGTTGGAATGGTTTCTTCATCAACCGTAATTCCGTGCAAATTGTGCATAGACGGATTAAATCTTACCCCAATTTTTTGTTCCGTAATTTCTTTTTTCACCGCTTCCAAAACTTCAAAAAAGAATCTGGTCCTGTTTTCCATACTTCCGCCATAATTGTCAGTTCTCGTATTTGAACACTTATTAAAAAACTGATGAAACAAATAACCGTTTGAGGAATGAATTTCCACGCCATCAAATCCTGCTTCCACCGCATTTTTTGCCGCTTGCCTAAAATCGTTGATGGTTGTTTTTATATCCTCTAAAGTCATTGCTTTTGGTGTTACCGTGTCCTTAAATCCTTGTGGTGTAAAAGATTTGCTGTTCGGATTGACGGCCGACGGTGCCAATGGCAAATCACCTTGATGAAAATCGGGATGTGAAATCCTGCCCACGTGCCACAATTGGATAAAGATCTTCCCTCCTTCTTTATGCACACTTTCAGTTACTTTTTTCCAGCCATCTACTTGCGCTTTTGTATAAATTCCGGGAGTATTTATATAACCCACAGCCATTTCAGAAACCTGTGCGCCTTCAGTAATGATCAATCCGGCAGAAGATCGCTGCATATAATAAGGAACGTGCAAACTTTCTGTTGGTTTAAATTCAGGGTTATCGGCCCTGCTCCTAGTCATTGGAGCCATAACAATCCTATTTTTTAAGTGGAGACCGTTTTTATGATAAGGTTGTAACAATGCTTGTTTATTTTTCATCACTATTATTAATTAAAAGGGTTTAAAATAGTCTCCAACAAAATTGAAAATTATTGATCGTAAATTTAATATTTCCCATCGCCATAAACAACAATAACAGTTTCTTTTAAATAATATAATTCATAAATGCTTTTCTTTATTGAATTTCTGGATGGCAAAATAAAACTTATAAATGTCATTAAACATTTGAAAAATATTGACTATATTAGAGTTGCTAAAATGTTAATATTGAATAATTTGATGCTCGTTTATTTTAGTAGTTTTAAAAACGAAACACCTATTGAACCATTGAAAATTCATTTACAAATGACACAAATTATAAAAACGTTGGTTCCTTTAAAAAGAAATTTATCAGTGCTGGAAATCCTTCAATATACCGTATTGATTTCATTGGTGCTCTACTTTGGAAAAACATTATTTATTCCGCTAAGTTTTTCATTGCTCATTAGCTTTATTTTATATCCTATTTGCAAGTGGCTAGAAAAAAAAGGTATCAATAAAATGGTGAGTATTTTACTCGCTATTTCTACAATATTTATATTATTAGGCGCTGTTACTTTCTTGTTTTTCACTCAAATTGCCTCATTTTTACAGGAATGGCAAACATTTAAAGTCAAATTTTCGGAATCCTTTGTGCAATTATGTGGTTTTCTCGAAGCAAAATATGGCATTAACACTGATGACCTATATGAACTCCCTAAAAATATGATTAATGGTTCTGGTTCTCAAATATTTGGCTTTCTGATGAATATGGCTTATTCAATGTCTATGTCTGCTTTTTTCTTGATTATCATCCCTGTTTTTTCGACATTAATCCTTTATTACAGAGAAATGCTGACCAATGTTTTGTACAAACTTTTTCCATCTGAAAAAACAGCATCCATACACGAAATTCTTATTGAAACCATCCATTCTTATTATAATTTTGTTAAAGGTATGTTGCTGGTGTATTTAATTGTGGGCATTTTAAACAGTGTTGGACTGGCTATTATTGGCATTCCCCATCCAATTATGTTTGGATTTATTGCCTCAATTTTAACTTTTATTCCCTACGCCGGTATTATCATTTCTTCACTTTTGCCCATAGCTGTTTCCTGGGTAACCTTTGATTCTATGTGGTATCCTGTTGGTGTGATATTGGTTTTTGCGTTTGTTCAATTGCTTGAGGGAAATATTATTTTTCCATTGGCAGTGGGCAATCGGTTAAAGATAAATCCGCTCGTAATTATAATTGTAATTATTGCCGGCGGAATTTTATGGGGAGCTGCGGGAATGATTTTATTTATCCCATTTATCAGCATCATCAAATTAATCGCTGATCGCTCTGATAGCCTAAAAACATTGTCATTATTGTTGGGAAGCGACTCCCCTGTTAAGAAAAAACGAAATTGGTTTCTTCGGAAGAAAGTAACATAGGTTTTTCATCGATAAATATTTCTTTTATGTTAATTTATTTATATTTGACAAACACAGGTTTCTATTTGCAAACCAAACCTGCTGTATTGTTCATTTTGAAACTAAAAAAATATCCTTATGAAAAAAATAACCAAAGAAGATATCAAGCAGGAAGTTTTCAATTTATACGATGACTATGCACACAATAAAATTGACAGAAGACAATTTATTGAAAGATTGTCCTTATTTGCAATTGGTGGACTCACAGTGCCGTCATTGCTCAGTTTTTTGAGCCCTAATTATAAAACGCTTCAAATTGCATTCGATGACCAAAGACTGAAATCGGAATTTATCACTTACAATTCCCCAAAAGGTGGCGTAGAAATTAAGGGTTTGCTTTCACGGCCTGCAGAAAGTAAAACCAAATTACCCGGGATTGTTGTGGTACACGAAAATCGCGGATTGAATCCGTATATTGAAGATGTTGGCCGTAGAGCCGCACTTGCCGGATTTATTTCTTTGGCGCCAGATGCGCTTTCACCTTTGGGTGGTTATCCCGGAAATGATGATGACGGCAGAAACTTACAAAAACAGCGAACCAGCAACGAAATGCTGGAAGATTTTATTGCGGCTTATGATTATTTAAAGTCACACCCTGAATGTAACGGTAAAGTTGGCGTGGTCGGATTTTGTTTTGGCGGGTGGATTTCAAATATGATGGCGGTAAAAATTCCCGATTTACCTGCCGCTGTTCCTTTTTATGGCAGACAACCGCCAGCGGAAGACGTACCCATAATAAACGCTTCTTTGCTGATACATTTTGCCGAGTTGGACACCAGGGTTAATGAAGGTTGGCCGGCTTATGAAACTGCGTTAAAAGCGAATAATAAGGACTATGAAGTGCATTTTTATCCAAATGTTAACCACGGCTTTCACAATGATACAACACCGCGTTATGATGAACCGGCAGCATCATTGGCCTGGCAACGAACCATCGATTTTTTTAAGGAAAAATTAAAATAGCCTTACCAACTTATTGGCCGGTAATCTTTTAAAAATTTTCCGCACCAATGTTTCCCGGTATTGATGCCATCAAATAAAGGATCCATCACACGAGCTGCGCCATCAACAATATCAAGTGGTGGCTGAAAATCGTGCAGTTCCTGTTTCATTTTTGCCAGTTCGGCAGGATCTTCATCGGTCACCCAGCCGGTGTCAACGGCGTTCATAAAAATCCCGTCTTTCGCCAAAGTTCCTGAAGATGTGTGTGTTAACATATTCAAAGCAGCCTTGGCCATATTCGTATGTGGATGTCTGTCTTCCTTAAATGAAGGATAAAATTTTCCTTCCATCGCAGAAACATTGATGATGTGTTTTTGTCCGGTTTGGTCTTTTTTCATCACTTCAGAAAGGCGGTTACACAACACAAATGGCGCTACCGAATTCACCAGCTGTACCTCTATCATTTCCGTTGTTTCAATCTCTCCAAGCTTTAAACGCCAGCTGTTTGTTTTTCTTAAATCTACTTGTTGCAAATCGGCATCCAGTTTTCCTTCGGGAAAAATTTCCGTTGTAACCAACTCTTTATCAAAACTATACGGAATTTGCGACAATCTAGCAGAAGCCCTTAATCCAACTCCAGGTTCAGGTCCGTGCCAAGTTACTGGCATATTTTGATTGGAGGAAGCTCCTGTTGTTAATGTGGCTAATTCCTGCAAACAGCTCCAATGGTCAAACAATAAATCTTGTGTATTTTTTGGCAATGAATCAATTGGACTTTCCTCGTTTTTCATCAAATGCTGATAAAATCCGGAAGGCCGTCTCACCGTTTGTGCCGCATTGTTGATTAAAATATCCAGTCGGCCATATTTTTGCTCCACAAAATTGCAAAAAATCTCCACGCTTGGAATATGCCGTAAATCGAGTCCGTGAATTTTTAATCGATGTCCCCACTCTTCAAAATCAGCTTCTTGCGAAAATCGCAACGCAGAATCTACCGGAAAACGCGTGGTTGCAATAACAGTTGCGCCACCGCGCAAAAGCATCAACGTTATGTGATAACCGATTTTTAAGCGAGACCCTGTAATTACGGCTATTTGACCGTTTATATTCGCTGTTTGAAAACGTTTTGCATAATTAAAATCGCCGCATTTTGTACACATACTGTCGTAAAAATGATGTACTTTGATAAATGGTGTTTTGCAGACATAACAGTTTTTATGCGACTCAAATTCTAAAGGTACTTTGCTTTCCAAATGAGCCATTGGAAGCAACTTTGGCGCAATAAACACTGAAGCTTCACGTGCATTTCTGATGCCGGTTTCTTTTCGGGCATTTTTTTCTTTGGCAGCCAGTTTGCGTTGTGCCACTTTTTTTCCGTCCTTTTTTCTTCGTGAAAATTCATCCCGATCGGGTCTGGAAAACATTCCGGCAACTTTTAGAAGTTCTGTTCTTTGTTCTTTCTGAATGTCAAAAATCTCATCTGTATTTGCGACCAATTGCGACAAAATAGCAATGCATTTCTCAATTTCTTCAGAAGTGATTGACTTATTTTTTTCNNTTTTCCATCTTTTGCATCATAAAAATCCTTTGCCGAATAAGTCTAAGCATTAAGGCTGCAAAGATAGTTTTAAAATTTTAGCTATGGTTTGTTTTTACTGAAACCGAAAAACAAGATAAAGAATCTTTCTAACATAATTATTTTAAATTTTTTAGCTCACAATCATTTGTTATGAAACCATCGCTTTTTCTATTATTGGCTTGCAGTTTTTAACTTTACTAATTGCTAGAAACACACCATATCACTCAATATTTTTTATGATTACTTCTCCTTGCTTGAATTTTATTCGCTTGGTAAATCGGGAAAAAATAATCAAACTTTTCTTTGTATTGATAAAATAAACGCCTGTTAACAGCACCAAAGCTGCCATTATGGACTGAAAAGTAATTTGTTCCTTTAAAAAATACCAGCCAACTACCATAGCAATAATTGGATTTACGTAAGAAGATGTCGCCACTTTTTCAGGAGACACGACCCTTAACAAATAATTAAATGCCGTAAAAGCAACAATACTTCCGAATAAAATTAATAGGATCATTGACAATTGCACTGGCTGACTCCATTGTGTTGGATAACTCCATTGTTCTCTGAATAATATACTGGCAATAAAAAGTGTGATACCTCCCGTAACCATTTGATAACCTGTATTTACAAAAAAGTTTGGCGGAAGATCGGCTTTGGCCACAAATAAACTCCCATATCCCCAGCTTATGATACATACAAAAATCATACTCATACCCAATATAGTCCCTTCCTGAGATATAATCTGTTTTTGGCTGACCAAAAGAAACATACCTATCATTCCTAGAATAATTCCGATTACCGACATCGCTTTTATCTTTTTTCCTTCAAGAATCCGCATCAACAATAACACAACCAAAGGCTGTGCGGCGGTTTCAAGCGCTGCAAATCCACTGTCGACATATTTAAGAGCCCAAACAACTACCCCATTTCCGAAGGATAAAAACAAAAAACCCGCGATGGTGCTGTTGATAAATTGTTTTCGGGTGACGCCCAGTTTAATTTTCATAAACTTCGCGATAATGAAAATTAAAATACCTGCTGTGATAAATCTGATAGAAGCCAACATAAAAGGCGGCAGTTCCGTCACCGCAATCTTATTTAAAAGATAGGTGGAACCCCAAATGACATAAATGGCAAAAAACGCCAAAATGATAAGGAAAGCCGGACTTTTTAATTTGCCCATAACTAAATTTTGTTGATTTTAAAGGTGATTTTTAAGACCCCAATATTAAGAAAAACAAATTGATTAATTATACATATATTCGCTTTAATTTTAAGCGCCCAGAAACGTTCAATAAGTATATATTTAGCGAAAAAGCCATTCATATTTTATGGTACTTATTTCTTAACTTAATGTAATTGATAATATAGCCATGAAACTTATTTTTACCATTTTAATTGGATTTTTTGCACTAACGGCCAGTGCCCAAAATTATATTGATATAGCGCGTTTTTATTATGTAAATACACCACTTAATACTTTTGAANNGGTTTTTCAGCAGACAGAAGTTTGTTGAAATTAGATCCTAATTTCCCAGAGATCATCGGACTGAATAAAGTGAGGCTTCAATTAGGATTGAATCAGGTACATTCTGAAAAATGGACAGGAACTTATGTGCTGTTGCCAAGTATTGCTTCCGACTTTAAATCGATATCCAAAGAAGATTTTCAAATCGGAATGTTAACATTATTCACTTATAAAAAAAGGGAAAACTTAAAATATAAAGTAGGATTTTATGCCAATACAGAAAACTATGGCCCACTCTTTATTCCATTATTGGGATTGTATTATTTAAGTCCGAACCAAAAATTTGAATCAACTTTACTGTTGCCTGGACAAGTTGACTTTAATTACAAAATGGCTGAAAAAATTGTTTTGGGAATTAATTTCGACGGAATGGCTTCTAGTTATAATTTAGGTAAGTCTAATTACATACCTAATGGACAGTATGTTGCGAGAAGTTCAAATGAATTGTATACGTACCTGCAATTTCATTTGTCAAAATCTTTAATTGTCAAAACCAAGGTGGGATATACCATTAGTCGAACCTACAAAGTATTTAATGATGATGATAAAGTGAATATGAATCTAGGCTCAATTTACCTTGGAGACAACCGTACCCAATTAAACACAAATTTTGAAAAAGGGGTTGTTTTTAAGGCAGAACTATTATATCGAATTCATTTTTAAACCATCAATATTTTTTAATTTAATTTTGTAAAAATATTTTTCATATATTTTTATCTAAGAAATCATCCTATGAACTCCAGATTCAAATTTTATATCTTTCTGTCGGCATTATTGTACTTCAATATAGGATTTTCACAGGAAAAAACTGTAAAACAAGATTCGACAAAAATGTATGAAAAAATTGAAAAATATTCAAAGAAAAGGAAGTTTACAAAAATGTTTCATAAATTGATTTTTGAACCGGTAAAAATTAATAAAGCAGTACTTATAAAAAAGCAGAAGCAAAAAATTCGCAAAAATATTGAAGGGAAAATTATACGAAATATCAATATCCTAACCTTGGATCCATTTGGATTTTCAGTTACGGATACTACAAAAAAGGCAAGAAATTGGGCCGAAAAATCAGGGAATCACCTACATATCACCACCCGGAAATTGGCTATTAAAAACCTATTGCTATTTTCCAGAAACAAACCATTGGATACGCTTTTGGTAAGTGAATCGGAGCGTTTAATTAGGCTGCAAAAATATGTGCGAGATGTAAAAATTATAGTTGAGCCAATAGCTCAAAACACCGATTCAGTCGACGTATTTATAAGGGTTTTAGACACTTGGAGTTCTATTCCCAAAGGATCAATATCCTCCTCAAGAATGGCTATAGGTCTTCAAGAAAGAAACTTTTTGGGAACAGGACACGAATTTTACAACCGATATTCCAAGCGTTTTGAAGACGGAAAAAGCGCTTACAGTATGAAGTATGAAATTCCAAACATTAAAAACACTTATATTAAAACAACCGCCATTTATCATACGGAGTTAAACAATCATTTTGGCAAAAGCTTAAATATTGAACGAACTTTTTATTCGCCTTTTACACGCTGGGCCGGAGGGATTTATCTTGATGATCAATTAAGAATTGATTCCCTCCAAAACGTTCAACTGCAATACAGCAATCAAAATTTAAAATACAGATCCCAAGATATTTGGGGCGGTATTTCCTTCCCTATTTTTAAGGACAAGACCACAAGACACACTGCCAATAATTTGGTGATTGCAACCAGATTGTTAAATGTACAATACAAAGAAAGTCCGACAATTGACTATGACACAATCAATTTTTATTCAGGAGAAACTTTTTATTTAAGCGGTATTGGCATTAGTTCCAGACAATTTGTAGAAGATGAATATTTGTATAATTATGGCATAATTGAAAATGTCCCGATTGGTAAAATATACGGATTCACAGGAGGTTATCAAATAAAAAACAGTACCGGCAGATGGTATGTTGGCGCCAGGGCTTCATTCGGAAATTACCACAGTTGGGGTTATTTAAGTACCAATTTTGAATATGGCACCTTTTTCAACGGTTCAAAAACAGAACAATCATCCTTCTCATTTCAAGCAAATTATTTTACCAATTTGGTAGAATTGGGAAAAAAATGGAAAATGAGACAATTTGTAAAACCCCAAATTATCATCGGAAATAACAGGTTAAAATCGGTTGGAGACTATTTGGCCCTTAATGAGAATGTTCCTTTTCAGGGGGCTTATGGTGCAGGGTTTCAAGGTGATAATGATGCTGGAATTAGAGGTTTTGACAGCGCCATTTTCGGCACAAAGAAATTTGTTCTTTCGTTGCAAACACAGCTTTATTCGCCTTGGAATATTATTGGTTTTAGGATAAATCCTTTTTTCAATTATACGGCTGCAATGCTTGGAAATGAAAATATCGGACTCACAAAGAGCAGGCTATTTTCTTCTATTGGAATTGGCGTGATGATCAACAATGATTATTTGGTATTCAATTCCTTTCAATTTTCTGTTTCATTTTATCCAAATATACCCGGGCAAGGAAATAACATTTTTAAAACCAATTCTTTTGGAACGACCGATTTTGGGCTGCAAGATTTTGATTTCGGTAAACCAAGAACAGTTATTTACAAATAATAGACTCTAAACCTATTTTATCAATTTAAAACCCTGTCTATATTTTTTTTGGTGCACAAAATTGTTCCGTTGCCTATTAGGTAAATACATCTATTTAAACTTTTCGTTTTAACTATTTTATATTGACTCAGGCTATATTCTAACACACATAAAAAGATTTTAAAGGACAAAAAAATAAAAATTGAGCGATATCACTTCTAAAAATTGTTTTGCTAAAATTTTCAATTTTTTGGAAAATTACCTGCCCCTATTAGGCGTATTTACTGAAACTGAAGTGTTGTCGTTTTTATGTTTCAACACATAATTGGCCATCATTTTTTCAATCAGTTCGTCTTTTGTTAAATGATGAAACACTGTTTTGATTTTGTCTTTTAAAGTTGATGGAATTTCGTGGTCGGGTTTGGTTTTAAAGAGTTGTTTTGCCCACAAAACCATATTATTTTCTTCAATACTCTGCGGATCAGGTTTTTTGAATTCCTTAAAATCGATGCCCAATTCCTCCTGAAATTCTTTCAACTTTTCAATTTCTTCCTCTTGAATCACCGTTAAGGAAAATCCCTTTGCTCCTGCCCTGGCGGTTCTTCCGCTTCTGTGAACGTATAATTCCGCAACATCGGGCAAATGGTAATTCACCACATAAGAAATTTCTTTGACGTCGATTCCTCTTGCCGCTAAATCGGTAGCCACCAAAATATGGATAAAACCTTCGCGGAATTGCCCCATAATTCGGTCGCGAATTGGTTGAGACAAACTTCCGTGCAACGCGCCGGAAGAAAATCGGTTGATCGCCAAGTTTTTGGCCAATTTATTGACGGCCGCTTTTGTTTTGCAAAAAATAATGCCGCGTTCACCTTCTTTGGATGTCAAAAAATGCATCAAAACGTCTAGTTTTTCGATAGGTTCAACAACTACATATTCGTGGTCAATAGTCTGATTTCCGACAGTTTCCATATCTGCACTCACCATTATCACGTGCTTGGACATATAATTCTGCACCAATTGTTTGATGGTTCCCGGCAAGGTGGCGGAGAATAAAAAAGTCCGTTTCTTTTTTGGTAATTCAGCGACAATTTCATCCAAACCTTCTTTAAGGGAAGTCACCATTTCATCGGCTTCATCCAGCACCAAATAATTGGCAAGTTTTATGTCTATCGCTTTGCGTTTGATCAAATCAATTAAACGTCCGGGCGTTGCAATTACTATATGTGTGGTGTTCGACAAGCGTTCAATTTGTGGTTTTATGGGAATTCCTCCACAAACTTCTGCAATGGAAACTTCTGGCAAATAGGTGGCAAATGCTTCCATATTGGTATAAATCTGATGTCCCAATTCCCTGGTTGGCACCAAAACAACTGCCTGAATATGTTGCTTTTCCAAATCAATCATTTGCAATAAAGGCAATACAAAAGCGGCAGTTTTACCGGTTCCTGTCTTCGCCAAACCAACAAAATCATCGGTTTTTGTCAGTAAAACTGGAATTGTTTTTTTCTGAATTTCTGTTGGTACAGTTATATTTAATTCGGTTAAACTTTTTAGTAACGATGCTGAAATTCCTAAATCGGAGAATTTTTTGGACATATTGTAAATTTGTGTAAAGGTAATTTGAATTCTATTTTATTTGAAATAAAAATTAATCAAAAATAAACCAATTATTCAATTACTATTCTTACTTTTTTATTTTTCAATTTACTGTTATTCAGTATTTTAATTAGTTCATTGGCTTTTAACGCAGGAACTGCCACAAAAGCGCAATCTTGTTTTAGTTCGATAATTCCCAATTCGTCATTGCTGAGTTTTCCTTGTTTTAGGAACAATCCGGCAATATCGCCTTTTGAAATCTTGTCTTTTCTACCTCCTGAAATATATAAGGTTTCCCATTTGGAAGTTTTTGGGACCGATTTATTTTTAAGGATTTCAATAGCAGCTTCTGGCGTAAAATCCGATCTTTTCTCTTTTTCCCACTGAATTACGTAGGCTGTTCCTCTGGCGTTCATACGGGCAGTTCTTCCGTTTCTGTGGGTAAACTCATCCAATTTTAAAGGAAGCTGATAATGAATAATATATTTTATTTCAGGAATATCCAATCCTCTGGCAGCCAAATCTGTAGCGACTATCACCTGGTGTGTGCCATTTCGGAATTTTATCAAGGTTTTTTCTCGGTCTTTTTGTTCCATTCCGCCATAAAAACAACCGTGTTCAATTTTATGATCGTTCAAAAAATCGCTTACCATTTCAATAGTATCCCTAAAATTACAGAAAACAATGGCAGGTGCATTTTCAATGTAGCAGAGCGTTTTCACCAAAGTTTCCAATTTATCTTTGCTTGGAGAAATAATGGTTTTAATTTTTAAAAGTGGCGTTTCATCTCCTTCTTCTTTCAGATAATTGATGGTAGCCGGATTGTTCAATCCAACAAATTTCGGAATTTTTAGCGCTTGGGTAGCTGAAGTCAACATGCGTTTGTTCACCTTTGGCAATGCCAAAATGATTTCTTTCATTTCTTCTTCAAAACCAATTTCCAATGATTTATCGAATTCATCCAGTACCAAAGTTTTGATATTTTGGGTTGAAAAAGTGCCGCGTCGTAAATGGTCTGCAATTCTGCCCGGTGTGCCAATTAAAATGGCAGGCAAATGGTTCAGTTCAATTTTATCTTTTGAAAATGGACGTCCGCCATAAACGGCATTCGCTTTAAAACCAGTTCCCATTTCCCTTATAACTTGCTCAATTTGAATGGCCAATTCTCTGGAAGGCACTATAATTAAAGCCTGAACTTCATCACAATCAGCATCTAATGCTGTGATAATTGGCAATAAAAAAGCCAATGTTTTTCCGGTTCCGGTTGGAGACAATAAAATGATATTGTTGTTGGAGTTAATCGCAACTTCTGCTTCTTGCTGCATATCATTAAGCTTTTCAATACCCAATTTATCCAAAATATGCTGCTGTTCTTTAATGATGTTTGCCATGTTGCAAAAGTACAGCTAATTAAAGTAAAAATTTTGCCAAAGTTTTTTGTTATATTATAAAAATTCAGAAACAAAAAAATGCCCAACAATTATTATTGGGCATTAAGGTGCTTATTTATTTGATTTTTTTATTTTTTTATGTCCTTCTCTATTTTGGTATTTATAAACTGATTAATAGGATTTCCGTCTGCATCAATTTCTATGATGTTGTCAAAACCTAATTCATTTAACTTACTGGAAATTTTTTCTTTATCACCAACCATAAACCAATTTACTGCATTTGGTTTTACCGCTTTTTTGCTTACGCTTTGTAATTCAGTTAATGACAAACTTCTAACGTTGGCATCATATTTCTGATAATAATCATCGGGCAAGTTATATTTTACCAAATTATAAAGAGAACTATTTACAGCACCATTTGTTTCCCATTGTCCTGGTAATTTCAACACTTGATTGGTTTTTACTTTATCCAATTCTTTCTGGGTAGCAGGCCTTGTGGTCACAAATTCAGAAATTTCTTTTCGAAGTTCTTTAACAGATTCGGCAGTTTTATCTGTTTGTACTGGCGCATATAATAATAATGGGCGTTCTTGTTGTGCGTCCATTACAAATCCTGCTGCACCATAAGCCCAATGCTTGTCTTCCCTTAAATTCATATTAATTCTTGACGTAAAATCACCGCCTAAAATACTTACCATTTGTTCTAGGGCAATTTCTGAAAAAGCACCATATTTCTCCGTAAGGTGTCCTGCAATAATAACAGATTGTTGAGATTCTGGCCTATCCATCAAATACAAAGTGTTCTTAGTGCTTACTTCAGGTTTGTTGAATACAATAGTTGGCACATTTCCTTCTTTCCATTTGCCCAATGATTTTTCCAATTTTGATTTTAATTCTTTCATATCAACATCACCGGTAACAATTAAAGTCGCATTGTTGGGTTTCATCCAAGTATCATAAAACTTAACAATGTCATCCCTAGTTAATTTTTCAACCGTGGTTTCATAACCGGTTCCTGTATAGGGATTGCTGTAAGGATGTCCTTCACCATAAAGGTATTTATTCATTACTCTTAATGCCATTGTTATTGGCTGAGACTTTTCGTTTCTAATGTTATTTATTTGTTCGGTTCTCAATCTTTCAAATTCTTTTTGAGGAATGGCCGGATTTAAAATAACATCTGAAAACAGCGCTAAACTAGCATCGAAACTTGGTTTCAGGGTATTCATATAAACATTGGAAATATCCTGGTCTGAATATGAACTTAAACTGGCGCCCAACAATTGCAATTTTTCATTGATTTGCAATGAGTTCAATTCCTTTGTTCCTTCATCCAACAAATTCATTGCTAATGAAGCTGTGCCCGGACTTGAAATATGATCCGATTTATAACCGGCATTTACCATTAGATTCATAACGATTGTTGGAATCCCCTCTCTTTTAGCCAAAATAATATTTAAACCATTTGATAGTTTAGCACGCTCCAATACTGGGAAATTAGCACTTTTTGGTGTTCCCACCAATGGAATTTTTGACCTGTCGACTGTAGATTTTACGATGCTAAATTCTGGAAAAGGATTGCATATTAATGTATGTTTTCCTTTAGTTAACCATTTTTGGGCTGTAGCCTTTAAATCTTCTATTGTGGCATCTTGCACATATTTTAGGGTGGTTTTGTAATTGGATGCATCACCAAAAAAAGTTTCATTAGAAGCCAATATATCCGAAGTTCCTCCAAAACCGCCTATGCGTTCCAATCCCTTAATAAAGCTAGCAAAATAAGACGCTTTCACCCTTTTTAATTCAGCTTCAGTAGGGCCATTTTTAATAAAACTATCCAATTCAGCCAATAAAGTCGCTTTTACAATTTCAGCATTGCCGCCAGGTTTTACATTCACATAAGTGATAAAATTACTGGAAATTTCACTGGAAGCCTGAAAAGATACTGCTGAACTGGCTGTTTGATCTTCGTAAACCAATTTTTTATACAACCTGGAATTTTTTCCGCTTGTTAAAATAGCTGAAATTAAATCAAATTGCACATCTTCTTTATTTCCCAATTCTGGGGTATTCCACGCCAATAAAATTCTGGTTTCCGGAACCCTGTCTTCATAAACTTGATAAGTGTCCCCATTATGGACGGGAACGTTAACTTCTTGTCTTTCAATTGTCGGTCCGGATGGGATATCTCCAAAATAATTCAAAACTTTAGCGTAAATTTCCTGCGGATTTACATCTCCGGCAATCGCAATTACGGCATTAGCAGCACCATAATAGGATTTAAACCATTCATGAACATCTTCCACTGAAGCCGCATTTAAATCTTCCATTTCCCCAATAACTGTCCAGGAATATGGATGCCCTTTTGGATACATTGCCTTTGTAAGCAAATCCCACTCTTTTCCGTAAGGTTGATTTTCGCCCTGTCTTTTTTCATTTTGAACAACGCCCCGCTGCTCATCTAACAATGCTTGATCAATATTGCCCAATAAATGTCCCATACGATCAGATTCCAAAAATAAAACCTGATCCAATGCCGCTACCGGCACATTTTGAAAATAATTGGTTCTATCTGAATTTGTAGTTCCGTTGACATCGGTTCCTCCAATTCTTTCCAAAGCCTGAAAATAATCATCTTTGAAATTTTCACTTCCGTTAAACATCAAATGCTCAAACAAATGCGCAAAACCGCTTTTTCCAGGCTTTTCATTTTTTGAACCTACGTGATACCAAACATTAACAGCCACAATTGGCGCTTTATGGTCTTCATACACCAATAATTTTAACCCATTTGGCAATACAAATCGCTCATACGGAATGTTGATTTCACTAGCTTTAAATTCAAAAGTTTGTGCATACTGATTTTGTAATCCAAAAATCAGCAGGAAAAATAATAATGGCAATTTTTTCATAATTAGATTTAGTTAATAAGTTAAAGTTTGTTACAATCTACCTCAAATGATAGATTTTATTTTAGGGGTTTTCATATAGAAGGGAATTAAAAGTAGTTAATTTTTTTAACTATTGCGAATTATTTTTCATTGGATAAATAATTCCAAAATGAATATAATGAAATTGAAAAAATCAAGATAAAAAAATCCCCTGATAAATTTATCAAGGGTGAAAGCTGTTTATCAGAAAAAATCTGACTAAAACTAGTATTGAAAAAATAAATTAATCTTCCGGCGGCCGGCCATAAACTTCTTCAAAAACAGTGTCGAAATTATCGCGTAAATACAAACGAAGTTTTTTTCCGTAATCGTCTTTAAGCCAATCTGCAAAATTTGTGGTGCTTTTGCTGATGCATTTGGTGTAATGATGAATTCTGTATTCAATATCTTCTCCCAACTTATTTGCTAAAATTAAAGCGTCATAAACATCTTCGCTGTTTTCGACACAGATTTTGGCATGCTGCGCAATGGAACGTTCCAAAACCACTTTTGAAGATTCTCCTATTTTAACGGCATCCTTGTAGGTTTGTTTGATATCAAAATGCACTGTTGGCGAGTTGGAAAACTCATTACGGAGTTCTTGTGGCATTAGATATTCAAAATTGCTTTCCAATTCTTCGTCATTCAGCAATTTATCCAGATAATAATTAGGCGATGTAAAAATACTCTGCCAGTTTAAATCGGCGCCCCACGGACCGAATCGGTGGAAATTATTCCCCAAATCGATGACGTTAAACGTGTTTTTAGTCTTTAAAATACGGGAACCACGGCCAATCATTTGATAATATAAGGTCAGTGATTTTGTTGCCCTGTTTAAAATAATCGTATCAACCGTTGGCTCATCAAAACCTGTGGTTAAAATACTTACGGAAGTTAAAATAGCGTTTGGCGTTTTTTTAAACCACCTTAAAATGAGTTCCCGTTCTTTTTTTGTGGCGGTATTGTCCAAATGCGCAATGGTATAACCAGCAGCTCTGAACATTTCATACACGTGCAAAGATGTGCTTATTCCATTATTGAAAATTAAGGTTTTCTTTCCTTTGGAATGCTCTTCATAAGACGACAATAATTTTCCCAACATATCATTGTTGGAATACAAATCTTCGGATGATTTTACCGTATAATCGCCGTTGGCACCAACAACCAGTGAAGTTAAGCCAACATTGTATAAAAAAGTTTTTGCGCTCGACAAAAATTCATTTTGAATTAATGATTCAATCGTTTCGCCAACTATCAATTCATCATAATTGTCGTTCATAGGCAATTGCATATTCGAACTTAACGGCGTTGCGGTAACGCCCAGAAAAAACGACTTGTCGAAAAACTTAAAAAGTTTTGTAAAAGAATTGTAATGCGCCTCATCAATAATCACCAAACCAATATCAGAAATATCAAGTTTGTCGTCATTTAAACGGTTGTTCAGGGTTTCTACCATCGCCACAAAACAGCTGTAATTTTCCTGGTCGTCCAGGTTTGCTTTGCTGTGAATTACCTTGTTGTTCACGTTAAATTCGGTAAGCATGGTCGATGTTTGCTTGCACAATTCAATACGATGCGTCAATACCAATACTTTTTTGTTGTGATGCTTTAAATATTGTCGGACAATTTCAGAAAAGATGACAGTTTTCCCGCCGCCAGTTGGCAACTGAAATAGCAAATGATAGTCTTCCGGCTTATCCTCAAAGCATTTAAAAATTTTGTTAATTGCTTCTTTTTGGTAGCTGTATAAATCTTTACCTGCTTTTCTTTCCTCTAATTCTGTGGCTGTTATGGACAAACTTTTTGGTATTATGACCAACAAAAGTACCGCCTTTTAAGGGTTATTTCCCTATGATTTAAAATTATTTTTATTCAGTCTAAATTCAAAAAGATTTAAAAATTTGATAAGTAGTTGATTATTAAATATATAAATACGTATTTTTGAAGAAAATATTCACAGAATTTTCTTCTGTAAAAATTTTATCCTTAGCAATTTATTGCCAAAAACGTGTTAAAAAACTTTTTCTGATTTATAAAACAGAATTATGCAGGAATCTGTTGGCTCAAACAATGCAGTGTTCCAAAACCCCAAATTAAATCGATGGCGCTTATCCCAATAATTTCTCTGTCAGGAAAACAATCGGCAATAATATTTAAAGCAATCCTGTCATTCGGATCATTAAAAGTAGGCACCAAAACACATTTGTTTAAAATGAGAAAGTTGGCGTAACTCGCCGGAATTCTCACATTGTCAAAATCTATGCGTTTTGGCATTGGCAGACAAACAATGTTGGGCGCTTTCCCATTTTCCAGCTTTGCTTGTTGCAACCGCTTTAAATTGTCTTGTAATGGTGCGTAATTTGGATCCTTTATATCAGATTCCACCACAGTAATAATGGTGTCTTCATTTACAAATCGGCATAAATCATCAATATGGCCGTGCGTATCATCGCCTGCAATACCATCGCCCAGCCAAATTACATTAGTGATTCCCAAATATTCTTTAAAAACGGCTTCGTAATCTGCTTTGGTGAAATTCTTATTTCTGACTTGAATACTGGGATGCAGCAAACATTCTTCGGAAGTTAACAAAGTCCCTTTTCCATTGCTGTCAATAGCGCCACCCTCTAAAACTACTGGTTTTCCGTTATAAACTGCCTGCGTTAGCGGAATGTTCAAAAATGCGGCTATTTTTGCAGGAACCAATTTATCAAGTTGATAATTTGAGTATTTTGCCCATCCATTAAAATTGAAATTTAAAGCTTCCCTCCCATTATTATTTTTGATAATAATTGGTCCGGAATCCCGCATCCAGCTTCGGTTTGTTTTTTGAATGATAAAAGAAACGTTTTCAATTTTCACGTGTGCCATTTCTAGCATTCCAACCACTTTTTCTTTCAATTTTTCATTGGCAACCAATAAAAACACTTCTTCAACTTCGGCAACTTTCTTGATAAACTCCACAAAAGCCCATTGAATGGTGCTATATTTTCCTGGCCAATCGTTGCCATTGTGCGGAAAACATAGCAATATTCCCTGTTGTTTTTCCCATTCTGCCGGAAATCTTCTGTTATGCTCCATTATATATCGATGGCTCTTTTGGTGATTTCGCCATAAGCGTCAATTCTTCTGTCACGTAAAAATGGCCAGTTCTGACGCACATTTTCCTGTAAATTTAAATCTACTTCCGCAATTAAAATTTCTTCTTGATCGTGCGATGCCTGTGCCAATATTTCACCTTGCGGACCCGCAATAAATGATGAACCCCAAAACTCAATACCTTCAGCATTTGGCAGGTATTTTTCCAGCCCAATTCTATTTGCTGCAGCCACATAAACGCCATTTGCCACGGCGTGGCCTTTCATTACGCTCATCCAGGCATTGTGCTGTTTTGTGCCATATTCTTCTTTTTCAAGCGGAAGCCACCCAATGGCGGTAGGATAAAACAACACTTCTGCGCCTTGCAAAGCCGTTAATCTTGCCGCTTCCGGATACCATTGATCCCAACAAATAAGCGTGCCTATATTGCCTTTTTTGGTGGGAAATGATTTAAAACCTATATCTCCCGGCGTAAAATAAAATTTTTCATAAAATTGTGGATCGTCCGGAATGTGCATTTTACGGTACAAACCCGCTTCTGAACCATCCGTGTCGATAATATAGGCACTGTTATGATAAATTCCTGCCATTCTTTTTTCAAAAAACGGCACAATAATCACCACGCCCAATTCCTTTGCCAAAGCACTGAAAGCGATAAATGAAGTGCTGTACAATTCTTCTGCCAATGCAAAATTATCAGTGTCTTCACTCTGACAAAAATAATGACTACTGTACAATTCGGGCAAAGAAATGACTTCAGCGCCTTGTTTTGCGGCATCTTTTACCCAGCTTAAACATTTTTTTAAATTGTTTTCAGCGATATCATTTAAATTTAGCTGCAATACGGCTATTTTATATTTTTTATTTGGCATATTCAAGAATTTATAATGTAAAAGTAGTATTTTTTACAAACAGATGTGAGTAACAATTTTAGAATTTTTATTTGATGGAACGCAAATAAAGATTTTCAACTTTATCCCTCGCCCATTGTGTTTTTCTTAAAAATTTTAAGCTCGAATTTATGGAAGGATTCGATTTAAAGCAATTGATGTTAATGCGTTCTCCCAATTCTTCCCAGCCATACATCGCCACCAAAAATTGAAGTATTTCTGCAAGTTTAACACCGTGAAGCGGATTGTTTGGCTGTTCTTCCATCGTTTAACTAATTAATTTTTAGTCCTATCCCCAATCCTTTCCTAAGGAAAGGAAGTTTGATTTGAAATATAATATTATGTAAAATTATGAACTTCCCTGATTAGTGTTGAC
>DPCK01000020.1:0-18518 GCA_003516285.1 Lutibacter sp.
TAAAAAGTTTAAATCACTTCATTATTAAAATAAGTTGGTAAAAAAATATCATCGTTTTTAAGCTTCGATATTTTTTTCACCTTCTGTCAGAAAATAATAAGTATTCAATTAAACCCCAATAAGAAACTCATAAACATTTAAAAACAAACCAATAATGGGAAATCTACTTTACACTGTTGCAGTTATTTTAATTATTCTTTGGGCCATTGGGTTCTTAGGATTTCAAATTGGTGGAATTATTCATATATTACTGGTAATTGCAGTAATAGCAGTAATTCTAAGAATTATTAGAGGGTGATAAATCCTTTAAAAGAACTTAATTTTTAAAAATTCACATTAAAATATCGACAATTAAATTGTCGATATTTTTTTGTTTATGAATTCCAATTACTGTTAAATAAATCATATTTATGTGGTATAATCGACCTAAAATGTAAAAAATTTATGAAATTTTTAGGAATTATTTTTGATTTAAACCACTTCAAAATTAAAAAAAACGAGCTGAATTTAGTAAAAAACCATCTTTACCTAAGCTGTTAATTATTAAACCGTAACTCAATTTTTTTAATAATATTATGTGTGAATTATGCAACTCTTAATGAAAATTGTGTAATGCTTTCGGGCTAATATGTAGCCACCTTTGTGCAATATTAAAATTTTCACCCCTAAAATAAATATTATGAACATTAAAACCCAAAATTATGATTGCTAAAAAACTACTTACAACAATTGCATTTGCATTTGTTTTGTTATTTTCAGGCTGCGCAAAAGATGATTTCCAAGAAGTCGATGGCGTTTGCCCACTTGTTATTTCAACTATTCCAACTTCAGATGCTGTTGGTGTACCTTTAAACCAGATAATTACAGCCACTTTTAATGAAGTGATGAAACCATCAACAATTACATCGACATCATTCCTTGTAAGCGCTAATGGTGCACAAATTGCTGGAACAGTAACGTATGCAGGTTCAACTGCTACATTTACGCCTAATGCACCTCTTCTTCCTAACACGGAATATACTGGCACAATTACAACATTGGCATCAGATTCAAAAGGAAACTTCTTACAGGAAAATTATGTTTGGACCTTTACCACTTTAAAAACCTTTACAGTGGGAGTTTCATCCAATCCAACTATTGGCGGCATAACTGCTGGTGGCGGAACTTTTGTTGAAGGCACTACAGTAACTCTTACTGCAACACCAAATCCATTATATACTTTTGATAACTGGACAGAAGGTGGCGCTATTGTTCCTGGAGCAGGTGCAACTTACCAATTTGTATTGGCAGGAAACAGAACTTTGGTTGCAAACTATAGTTTAATACCTCCAACGCAATTTGCAGTAATTGTTTCATCAAACCCAATTTTAGGCGGTGTTACAACAGGTGCAGGTTTATATGATGAAGGATTATCAGTAACAGTGACAGCAACACCAAATGCTGGATTTACTTTTGCCAATTGGACAGAAGGTGGCGTTATTGTTCCTGGAGCAACTGCAACGTACCAATTTGTAATTGCAAATGACAGAACTTTGGTTGCAAACTATGTGCCGGTTCAGTTTACAATAGCCTTATCATCAAGCCCTCTAATGGGTGGAACAACTGGTGGAGCAGGAACATTTGATACAGGAACAACAAGAACTATAACTGCAACAGCTGCTGTTGGATATGATTTCGCCAATTGGACAGAAGGTGGCGTTATTGTTCCTGGAGCAGGTGCATCTTATCAATTTGTTTTAACAGGAAACAGAACTTTGGTTGCCAATTTCGTTGTTGAGCCACCACTGCAATTTACTGTAATGTTAATTGCAGATCCTAATGATGGTGGTATAGTTACAGGTGGAGGTTCATTTGATGAAGGATCATTGGTACCAATATCCGCAAATGCAAATGCAGGATATACTTTTGTGAACTGGACAGATATTAATGGAGTTGAAGTTTCAACAAATGGAACTTTTGAATTTCTTTTGACAGAAGACAGCACTTTGCAAGCCAACTTTATCTTAGATACTGTAGCTATAGGTGAATGTCCTAATCCTGCAGTAGATTTAGGAACTGCTAAAAATTACGCCATCCTTGCAGAATCAGGAATTTCAACCACAGGTACAACTTCAGTAACAGGTGATATGGGAATATTTCCTTTAGAAGCAACCTACATCACTGGATTTGATTTAATCCTAACTGCCGGTGCTGCATATTCTACTTCAAGTTTGGTAACTGGAAAAATTTACGCACCTAGTTATGCGGTTCCAACACCTACCAATTTAAACACAGCTGTAAATGATATGCACACTGCATTCACTACCGCAAATGGTTTGGCTGTAGATGTAACTGAATATTTGGCCGGAAATCTTAATGGCCAAACTTTAACTACAGGTGTTTATAAATGGGGTACAGGACTTTCAATCACCAATGGAATTACCTTAGATGGTGGTGGTCAAGATTGTGCGAAGTTTGTATTCATCATTGGTCAAGACCTTACAGTTGGAGATGGTGCAATTATAACTTTAACAAATGGCGCAAAAGCTGATAATATTTTCTGGGTGGTTGCCGGTTCAAAAGCTGAACTTGGAACAACTGTTCAATTCCAAGGAAATATCTTGTCTAAAACCTTGATTTCATTGAATACAGGAGCTACAATTAATGGTAGATTATTAGCACAAACTGCAGTTACTTTAAATGCAGCCACTGTTGTTAAACCTTAATTATATCTAGAAATGTTCCCCCTTCGGGGGGAATATTTTAAAATACCAATATTAGATAAACTTTAAAATCATAAAATAAAATGAAAAATAAAACAACAATAAACGAAGGATCTCGCTTTGCCGGCTCCTTTAAACAAACCCTGAAAGGCCTGGTAATAGGCGCCTTGATTTTGACAGGGATCCAATCTCCGCTTCAAGCACAGGAAGTAGAATACTCAAGACCTTCTTGGTACTTTGGTTTGGCTGGTGGTGCAAACTTTAATTTCTATGATGGATCAACCTATAAGTTGAATGATGCTTTCACGCCTCCTGTTACCTTTCATAAAGGTTCTGGTATCGGATTGTTTCTTGCGCCAAGCATAGAATATTACAAACCTGACACTAGATTCGGATTTATTTTACAAGCTGGTTTAGACAGCCGTAAAGGTGATTTCGATCAACAATTGACCGATTGTGATTGTCCAGCCGACTTGGCTACAGACCTAAGTTACATTACGGTAGAACCAAGTTTGCGTTTTGCGCCAACAAAAGGTAATTTCTATATCTATGGCGGACCAAGATTTGCGTTCAACCAAAACAAAGAATTTGTTTACCAACAAGCAATAAATCCTGATTACCCTAATTCGGTAGCTCCAGCAGATGTGGTAAGTGATTTTAGCGATGTGGAAAAAACAATTATCTCTGGTCAAATTGGTATGGGATATGATATGCAATTGTCAAAAACAACCAGCAAAACACAATTGGTGCTTTCTCCTTTTGTAGCTTTTCATCCTTATTTTGGTCAAAATCCCCGTTCAATAGAAACTTGGAATTTAACTACCATAAGAGCAGGTGCCGTACTTAAAATTGGTAGCGGCAAAAGAATTACTCCGGAAGAAGTGATTGTAAAAATTCCTGAAGTTGGATTTGTGGTTAACTCACCTTTAAACGTTCCTGGTGACTTAAGAGTTACGGAAACTTTCCCATTGCGTAACTATATCTATTTTGATGAAAATTCAACAGATATTTCAAAACGTTATGTATTGTTGAACAAAGATCAGGTAAAAGACTTTAAAGAAGACCAAGTTGAAGTGTTTAAACCTAACACTGAATTGCCAGGTCGTTCAAAACGTGAAATGAATGTTTACTATAATATTTTAAATATTTTAGGTGATCGTATGGGCAAAAATCCTGCCTCAACAATTACTTTGGTTGGCTCATCAGAAAATGGACCGGTTGAAGGAAAAGTAATGGCAACGTCTGTTCAAAAATATTTGGTGGATGTTTTTGCTATCAATGCATCAAGAATTGCCATAGAAGGAAGAAGCAAACCAAAACTTGCCGAAGAACAAATTGGCGGAACACGTGAATTAGTGCTTCTTCGTGAAGGTGACCGTAGGGTTTCTGTTGAAAGTAGCTCTCCAGCCTTGTTAATGGAATTCCAAAGTGGCCCAGACGCTCCTTTGAAACCAGTTCAAATTAATGCAGTGCAAGTAGCGCCAGTAACCAGTTACGTTACTTTTAAAGTTGACGGTGCAGATGAAGCATTTAGCGCTTGGCAAATGGAGATTACCGATGAAAACGGTGTTGTACAAAATTTCGGTCCGTACACTGAAGAAGAAGTGAGTATTCCTGGAACAACCATTTTAGGAACAAAACCTGAAGGAGATTACAAAGTTAAAATGATCGGTACAAATAAAACCGGCGAAATTGTGACTAAAGAATCTACTGCACACATTGTGGCTTGGACTCCTTCTAAAATTGAAGAAGGATTGAGATTCAGCATTATTTATGAATTTGATGATGCCAATGCAATTTCGATGTACAACAAATATCTATCAGAAGTAGTGGCTCCTAAAATTCCAGCCAACGCAAAAGTGATCATTCACGGTCATACTGATGTTATTGGGGAAGAAGCTTACAACCAAACATTGTCTGATAAAAGAGCCAATGACGTTAAAACTACTTTAGAAAACAGTGTATCTAAATTAGGTACTGCTGGTGTAACATTTGAAGTAACCGGAATGGGTGAAAATGAAAGTTCAGCACCTTTTGGAAATAAACTTCCTGAAGAAAGAGCATACAACCGTACTGTTATTATCGATGTAGTGCCTCAAAAATAAATTCTGTAACTTGTTACAGAAGGTTGTTTGAAATGTGAAATGACAGGGTTTAAACCCTGTCATTTTTTTTATGTCTAAGTGTGAATTATGTAAACTTTTAAAAAAAATATGTAACTTTTTAAGCATTAATAAGTTGCATATTTACAATATAACTAATTTAACAATTTTAAACAGCAAAAAAAATGAAAAAAACTAGACTTTATTTAATGATAATGATGTTATCATTAGGTGCATTTACAACAGTTGGCGCTTCTGAAAAAAATCCTGCTACAGCTGCCAAAGAAATTCCGGCAGAAATTCAAGTGATGTTAAATCGTTTGGAAGAAATTAAAGATATGGACAAATCAGATATGAACCGTGCGGAAAAGAAAGAACTTCGCAAAGAAGTACGTGCCATCAATACTGAAATTAGATCTTCCGGAAATGGAATCTACATATCAGTAGGCGCTATTATCATCATTTTACTTTTAATCATTTTATTATAATTCTTAATTAAATGGTCATCAGTTTAAAATGACTAAAACCTTATTGAATTCTTTAACTTGTTATAGAATTGTTTGAATGAAAAAAGGACACGGCACAAAACCCTGTCCTTTTTTTATGCATTATTTTTTATAATAAATTTAACTTTAATATGATGACTAAATCCAATAAAATTTAGTCATTTTACCAATAAAAAAATTGGGCCTGCCTAACTTTTTGGTTGGCGTTCACCGCCGGTTGGCGGGTCGGACCTTTTGTTCCAAACTTTTGCGCAAAAAACCGCAAAAGATTTTCACTTCAAACATGGTTCACTGAACACCAAAAAAATAATAAGGAGGTGAAGTAGTCCCTAACGCACTTTGAATTAATAATCAAAGTTCAACCTGAAACCTGAAACTGAACTTTAAATAATAAATAATAACATAAATAACCAATTTTAAAAAAATGAAACGAGCATAACAAATTTTGATACATACAGAAATGATTAATGGCGAACTGCAGCTGTACCAATAAAAAATAAATAATAAACAGATGAAATACAACATAAAAATAAACAGCATAAAAACAGTTGATGAAATACCGGGTTACTGGACCACCGAAGATTACCTTCAATTGTTGGAAAAGTACAATTTTCCCGATGCCGGAACTGCCAAAAAAGAAACGTTGCACGAATTGCTGTTAATGGCCATCACCGATTTTGAACCCAAAGAAGCTGCCATCATTGTGCTCACCCATAAATTAGGCGATCTTTTAACCGAAGGACAAATTGAACAAATTTCAAATGATATGCTCGTTGATACCGTTTGTGAAGAATATCCGGAAATAGNNCATAATTGACTGCGCCATTACACCAATCGTTGGAAGTCCAGCCATTAAAATAACCAAAGAAATGCTGCTGAAATTATTTAGCAATGGCCTTTCCGACCGAAATATCCTAAAACGTTTATTCAGCGAACAGATGAATGAAAATGCAGATTTTCCTGAAGCTGAAGGCATTGTATGGAATTTAGAATCAAAAGACCTTATCAATTTCAGTGTATCAACATCGGCAAACTTATTGAAAGATGAAGATTTCCCTGCGCTCGAATTTGAAGGCGAATACGAAGAGGCTTCAGAAATATAGTGCTAGGTTTTAATTTGTCCTGCTTCGGCAGGACTTTTTTATGTCATTTTAGAAAAAATTCAACACCAAAAATCCGACTATTCCTGCAATAAAAATACAGCCATAGCC
Source organism: Lutibacter sp. (assembly GCA_003516285.1). Classification (GTDB taxonomy): domain Bacteria; phylum Bacteroidota; class Bacteroidia; order Flavobacteriales; family Flavobacteriaceae; genus Lutibacter. Next base: position 6,522 of record DPCK01000020.1, read on the forward strand.
AATCAATACATATTTTTTCAAGGCTATGCTTCCCATAAAAACAGCAATCCCAATTTTTACGACTGTATTCGACAATACAGCCAGTAAAATGGCATTTTGGGCAATTAAAAAATTCATTGTGGTACCGCCCAATTTGGAAACCGAAATAGCGATAGCATCAATATCAGTAAGAGCACTTATGGCGCTTGAAACATAAATCCCTTTTGCTCCGTAAATATGGTTGGCGTAACTTACCAACAGCAATATTCCCATATAAAAAATACCAAAAAAAACAGCATTTTTAATATTAAGCGGATCGCCCAACACTATTTTATCAATTGTATGGGGTTTCCCAAACTGGCTTTTGTAAAAGAACAAGGCAATGCCAAAAGCAGTTAAAAGCACAATAAACAAAGGCAATACTAACCCAGCCAACATTGCTTTATTAAAAATAAAAACCAACAATAATACTCTGATGACCATAATGGTAGCCGCAGCAAATATGCCAACGGCATAAATTTTTGAAAGTTCGGGGGTTTCTTTACTTTTTTTTGAAAAAGTAAAAGTAACAAAGGTACTCGACACCAAACCGCCCAAAATACTGGTTAGCAAAATGCCTCGGTCGGTTCCCAAAAATTTCATTAAAATATAGCCTACAAAACCTATTCCTGAAATTAAAACAATAATCCAACCAACTTCTCTCGGATTAATCACATCATAAGGTCCATAAAATTCGTTGGGCAAAAAAGGTAAAATCAACAATGCCACCACCACAAAACGCACAAAAGCATACAGTTCATTTTGTGTAAGTTGACCAATCATTGTTCTAAAAGTTAATTTCAGCGACAATAAAACCAAGGTCACTACTGTAAGAGCCAAGCTAAGATTAATGCTTCCAACGAGTATAAGACCGCCAAGCAAAAAAGTAAAAATTACCGCAAACTCTGTGGTGCTGCCAATTTCCCCTTTAACGGAAGTAACCCAATAAGAAATAGCAACAATAGACAAAACGCCTAAAAAACCTGCAATAAAAATCCAATAGGTGAAAATAATACTTAAATAAGTCGTTAAAAAGCCCAATAATGCAACAATGGTAAATGTGCGAATACCTGCAAAAACTTCCATATTTTTTGAATGTTTGGAAAATTCCCGCTCTAAACCCAAAACAAAACCTATACCTACAGTCACCAGCATTCTTATCAGAAAATCCAATTCTGTAAGTTGTAAGTTTTCTATTTGAATTAATAAATCAGTTTCCATAGAAATGAGTTAGGTTAAATCAATGCAGAATATTAATTGTTAAATTTTATTGGCTATATGTTATTTGTTAGAAAAACTTTTAACTTTTATATTTTAGCCTACCTCAGGCAGGCAAGCTTTTAACTTTTGTACAGGCAGACTGAAATCAGTCCCAACCATAAACTTTTTTTGTAAATAATTTTTAAGAACACTTAAAATAACATATCTCAATTAAATTTTTAGGATATCTGTGGGCGTTTCCACTAAAATTATATGGTCACCACGCAAAGCGATGGGCTGTTTCATAATTTCAGGATTGTGCTGTATCATTTTTATCCAATCATTTGTTGATAACTCAAGGGTTTCAAATTTTTTTGCAAACGCAGGATGATCTTGATTTACAAGATCTTTAACTTCCAGTCCCAAACGGGTGGCAAGTTCAGCAATTTGAGTTCCGGTAAGCGGCGTTTTTAAAATGTCTATTGGCTGTATTGCCAATCCTTCGGCTTTTGCATAAGCCAAAGTCTGTTTTGCCCTCACTGAATTGGCAATGTAATACAACGTTATTTGTCGGTTTGATGTGGCAATTTCACCCATTATTTATGTTTCTAATTGTTATTGTTCTTCTATATTTTTACGTGTTTCCAAGTGATGTTTCAATAATTGCCTTAAACTGTCCAAATAATCCTGTAATATTTTTTTATCGATGGATGGATGGCTCTCTGAAGGAATGGTCATAGGGTTTTCTTCCAAAAAATGATAAAGTTCCGGATAGTTGGTTTCTATTGTTTTTGTAAGCTGAAATATCTCCGTCAATATGTTTTGTAAGTTAATCATTTTATGATATTTTTTCGTGAACACACATCAATATTTTGTAAAATTTTACCTTTTCTAATATAGCATACCATCAAATAGTTTACATTTTGGCACTTTTCTTGCCGAAGAATACCCAAAAACGGTAAAACCTATTTTAATGAAATATAAAAATAAAGGAATATAACTATCGGAATCATTATTGCTCGTTTAAATTTTTCAAAACAACCAGGTCGCCCCACTGGACTTAAATGTGACTTTTCAAAGTTTAAAAATAAGCTTACACCACCACGAACTGACGAATAAATTCATTGCTGTCCATCACCATTTTTGTCACTTCAAAAACTTCCTTTCTGTTATTTCTAAAAGCTTTCACAAAATTTGTGATGTCATCTTCAAGTTGTTGGTGTTCGGCCCTAAACGAATGTGAATCGTATTTAAATGGGTTCACTATTAAATTTACCAAATGCGTTAAATGCTTATCAACCCTTTTCAACAAATCGGTGCAATTTTTAGCGGTTTCTAAAATGCTGTTGTCAATGTTGCGCACTGCTTCCATCTCTTCTTTATTGGAAATCCAAATAATATATTTATCAATTAAATTATCCAAAAAATTTAAATCGTCCCTGTAAAACAACAAATCCGTTTTCCAATGTTTTGTGAGTATATACAACGCTTCCCAATTGGCCTCTAAAGTGTAAACTCCATTTGGCCTGTTTTTAAAATCGCCCATAACAGTTTGTTTTAAGTTAATAAACAACACATCTCATAAATTTTGAATGCCAAAAAACGACAACAAAACACCAAGATTTACAAATTAAATTTACTGAAGTATTTCACCCTAAAAAATGACCATTATCAATTATTGCAGCACGATAAATGAGTATTATCATTCTATTCCAAATTTTAGATTTATATCTTTGACTTTAAACCCATTAAACAGGAGTCGAGATGAAAACAATAATTTTTGCTTCAGATTATTCAAAAAATGCAGTAACTGCCTTAAAATATGCATCTGGGTTAAGTTCAAAATTGGGCGCCAATTTGTTGGTCATCCATATTTACAGCCTGCCGATGATGTTGGGATTGGAATTTGACATTTTTTACGATGAACTCGAAAAAACAACGCTTAAGAAACACAACACAAAGCTAAAAAATTTCTGCAAAAAACACTTGGGAAAAGATTTGGCCGGGATGAATGTAAAAACCGAAGCTTTTGAAAATTTGTCCGTATCGCACGGTATACTTGCCAAAGCGGCGGAACACAAAGCCTTTATGATTGTTATTGGAATGAAAAAAGAAAGCGCCATTAAAGAACTTTTTATGGGTGATACCTCTATGAGCCTTATTGAAAAAGCACCTTGTCCAGTATTGTTGGTTCCTAAAAGCGCAAGCGAAAATCTAAAAAAAATAGTTTACGCAACCGATTTTGAACAGGAAGATATTGGCGCTATTTATAAATTATCCCAAATTGCCAAAAAGTTCGGTGCAAAAATTACCGTTGTCCATATCGCGCCAAGCATAACTGGCGACGCAAACATAAAAATGGATTGGTTTAAAGAAATGGTGGAGCAAAAAGTGACCTATAAAAAAATTAAATTTAAGGTATTGTTTTCAGAAGTAATATTTGGGGCGCTAAAAGCCTATTTAGACAGCAATAAAATAGATATGGTTGCAATGTTGGAACGGGAAAAAAGTGGATTTCTAAAAAAGTTGTTTCAACGTGATATGGTCAAAGAAATGGAATCCTTCGGAAAAATTCCTTTGTTAAGTTTTAATGAAGCCAATTATTAATGTTGACATTATCCTAGCGCTTTAATCAACTTTTCACGTTCGAGTTGTTTTATGATGTTGGTGACATAATTATTGACGCTCGCAATAATTGTATGTGGGTCAACCAAATTAAAGGTACCTACCCAAACAAGCGATTTGCTGTCGTCTTGGCTGATAGTGTAAATAACAGTTTCAACATTATAAACTTTATAGGAATTGTAATATCGCGGGGTGTAATAAATTTCTTGATTCCAATAATAGCAGTATTCCAATAAATAACCCAATTTTTTTCATATCAGTAAGTTTTATTTCAAAGTTATAAATCCAGTTTTTCTTTTGCCTTGAGAAATATCAACTGTTCGAATTGATTAATATCAGTTTTTATAAAAATGTTGGATTTTGAATTTTGAAGCAAGGAAAAAAATAAACAAATAAACAGTTAAACAATTACACTATTTTGAGGAATATCATTTTAATTATCGTAAACTGTTTTTAATTTAGAACAAAATTCTACATTATGTCAGTAGCTATAAAACATCCATTACCAAAAACGATTTTTGAAAACTTAGTTAATAGACACGGACTTCATTGCGTTTCCATTTATTTGCCAATGCACAAAGACGGTAAAGAGCAAAATGCACGCATTGCGCAAGCAACTTTAAAACAATGTTTAAAAGAGGTTTCTAAAGATCTTGAGCGCCACGAAATGGATTCCCAAGAAATCAAAAATTATTTGAAGCCAATTGAAGCATTGCTTTTAAACCTCGAATTATGGCGAAATCCGTCAGATGGATTGGCCATATTTTTGGATAAAAATGGACTGAATTATTACACACTTCCTATTTCATTTGAAATAAAAACCAATGTAAGCGACCATTTTTATTTGATGCCTTTGTTGCCTTTATACAATGAAGAAGATGAATATTATTTGCTGGAATTAAGCCAGGATTACGTAAAACTTTATGAAGCCAATAAATATGGCTGTCAGGATATTTATATTGAAGATTTTGCGCCGGCGCAATTGGAAGAAGCCGTTGGGTTTGATTTCAGGCAAAATATGCTACAATTCAGAGGCGGGCAAAATGCACAAACAACTGGGACATTCCAAGGTAAAATCCCGGGAAATGATGATTTAAAAAAAGAAATATTCACCTTTTTTAGGGCAATAGACAACGGCATCAATAAAATAATTAATGATAAAAAAGCGCCGCTTGTGATTGCTTGTGCCGAGCCAGTATTTGGACTTTATAAAGAAGCCAACACCTATCCAAATTTACTTGAAAGCTATATTGCAGGCGATTCTGAATTTAAAAACAAAACAAAACTGCATCAGGAATCTTGGGAACTGGTTCAGCCCTATTTTGAAAAATTGAAAGAAGCTAAATTGCTTAAGTATAAAGAATTATACCACACGCCTAAAACATCATATCAAATTGCAGAAATCGTTCCGGCAGCAATGAACGGAAAAATTGACACGCTTTTTGTTCAAAATGGCGCTGATGAATTTGGTCTTTTCAACCAACAAACCAACCGATTGATATTTCATAAAAAAACGGATTTAAATAATGCTTCCTTTTGCGATTTAAGTGCAGTAAACACATTTTTACAAGGCGGACAAGTATATTTTTTTACCCCTGAAGAAATGCCTGATAAAGGTCACCCGATGAATGCCTTGATGCGATATTAAAACGTATAAATATCATTTAAAAATACAAAGAGTGTTGAGGAATATCATTTCAATAAAATAAAAAAAACGTAATTTCATTAAATAAAACGTATTTTAAGCAAATAAATAATTATTAATCATAAAATCCAATAGTATGTCAGTATTAAAAGTAATTGAACTCTTAGGAAACTCAACCACTAGTTTTGAGGATGCCATTCAAAATGTAATAAAAGAAGCCTCTAAAACGGTGAAAAACATCAAGTCTGTATATATTAAAGATATGCAGGTGACAGTAAACAGCAATAAAATATCACAATTCCGGGTAACCACAAAGGTAACTTTTGGAATTTTAGATGATTGAGTATTTTGAGTTAATTAATTAGTTTGTAAAATGAGGTATTTTTTAAAGTTGTTGTTATAAACGCAATCTTGAAAAATGCCTCATTTTATTTTATTGTTATCCAATAAAAATTCATATTAATATTAATAATTAATCTCAGTGTTACTGGGACACAATCATTGCATAAAAACACACAAACAAAAAAAAATTAAAAATATGAATCAAATTAAAATATTTAACGAAAATGTGATGACTTATGATGCGTGGTATGAAAAACATCCCCAAGTATATCTTTCTGAAGTTGCCGCGCTTAAAGAACAAATGCTAAAACTTCCTGAAAACATAAAAGGCCTTGAAGTAGGTATTGGCACCGGAAGATTTGCCCAGGTTTTGGGCATAAAGGAAGGTATAGAACCCGCCAGCGAAATGGCCGCACTTGCCTTAAAAAGAGGTATTGAAGTCATAAATGGCAATGCGGAAAATCTACCTATCAAAGATTTGAATTTTGATTTTGTGCTTTTTGTCACCATTTGTCATTTAAACAATGTAAAAAGGGCTTTTAAAGAAGCTTATCGGATTTTAAAACCCAAAGGCAGCATTATTGTTGGTTTTATTGATAAAGACCAAAAAATTGGAAAAGCTTATGAAGAAAACAGAATGCGAAGCACTTTTTTTAGGTATGCAAATTTTTATTCGGCAACTCAGGTTACCAAATTATTGAAAGATGCCGGATTTGCAGCCTTTGAATACAACCAAACATTGTTTGGGGAATTGGATGAAATAAAAGAAGTACAGCTACCAAAACAAGGTTTTGGACAAGGTTCTTTTGTGGTGGTAAAGGCGGTGAAGAAATAAAAACAAGAAAAAATACAATTTAGAATTTCCTCGATAAACCGTTTTTTTAACCGCAAGGACGCAAGGTTTTTCACAAATACCGCAAGGCATTAGGTTATAAACTAAAAACTTTGCGCCTTCTTTGCGAACTTTGCGGTTAAAGCAGCTTTTTTGGCAGGCAGGAAGCAGGTATGAATTATATCAATTAACGCATTATGCCTTCTCCCACCCTGTCAATCCGGCAGAAATCACAAATTTCATCACATCGCTTGAGCTGATGTTCAATGGTTTTATATTGGCTTTTGGCACAATAAACAACTCGCCCGAAAAATTATAGGAATGTGGAAAATATACGGCAACTTTATCAATTTCACCCAAAATTGCTAAATTTTCTTCGGTGATAAAACCTATTTTTTCGAGATCGGAAATTAAATTCACTTTCACCAAAACCGGTTGATTGAATTTTTTTTCTTTTCCCACAAAAGCCGAAAACAAATCGTTAAAAGCAGAATACACAAATTTCACCAAAGGAATTCTGCCAATCACATTTTGAAAGACCTGTTTTAAAGGCTGCGCAATAAAAGTTCTTCCAATAAAACCAATAAAAATTAAAAATATAAGCAATGTCAAAACGCCCAAACCGGGAATTTTGATCGCAAATAATTCAAAAATTAGATCTTGGGATAAATTATCCATAAACATAAAAACGGCATAAATAATATAGGCTGTTATGCTTAACGGCGCTATATATAACAAACCTTCCAGTAAATAATTGGCTAATTTTTTCATCATTTCTTCTATATTTTGTGTTGCTTTTTTGTGAAAACGGTATTTTTCCATACAAAAATGCCATCATAAGCAATGCCATTTCCGCTACAATCATTGACCTCAAAGATAAGCCGAAAATTCAAATATTTCAACCGAATTGTATTATGGCCATTGCATAATTTTAAAATTTGCCAAATGGCACGAAATGTTTTGTTGCCTGTTGGTTTTGCATAAGCCAAAGTTTCCAAACTGTCAATAATTTTATAAGTGACTATTTTTTTAATTATTTATGACTTAATCGATAAATTATGCGTAAATTTATTCTTTTACGTTAATTTTTAATTATATTTCTGATTTCTAGCTATTTATAAAAAAATATTTGAAATAGTTAAATTCTAAAAAAATTACGCTATGAAACAAAACAAAAACGCGCTTTCAAAAGCTGCTTATTTACTGTCCATAATAACCGCTCTCACAGGTGTTTTAGTGCTTATTGGTTGGCAATTTGATAATTACACACTCAAAACATTTGGTTTTGGCGGGGTTACTATGAAGGTGAACACTGCCATATCCCTTCTTTTTATCGGTTTGGCAGTGATTTTTCTGCAACAAAAAGATCAAAAAATAAAGTTGTATCTGGCGCGAATATTTTCTTTGGCAACACTTTTATTGGGTGCGCTCGTTTTTTCGCAATACCTTTTCAATAGCAATTTGGGCATTGATGAATTGCTTTTTCAGGATGCGCCAAATGCCACTAAAACGATTCATCCCGGAAGAATGGCACCCAACACATCCTTAAATTTTATTTTGGCGGGCTTGTCCTTGTTACTCATCTCTTTCAACAAAACAAAAAACAGTTTGCTTGTGCTGTTTTTAATTACGATTGTGCTTTGCATCAGCATATTTGGCGTTATGGGCTATCTTTTTGGGATTTCAGAATTAACAGGACTAGCAGATTACACCAAAATGGCATTAAACACTTCTATGGTTTTTATCATCATTTCCATAGGATTGTTGTTCACCATATATCATGATTCCAAAATAATTGTTACCATAGAAAGAAAAATATTTGCCGGCATTACCATTGCTGTGGTTGTCATTCTTTTTGTCTCCATCAATTCAATAACGAGCATTAAATCATTGGTTTCGGCATCCGACAGGGTACAGCATTCGGAATTGGTAAAAGCGGAACTCAACAAAATACAGGCTGAAGCAACTAAAATTGTGGCTGATACACGCGGATTTTTAATTTCAAACAACGAAGAATTTATAGTTAATTGGAATCAATCCAAAACCAATATTTTAAAATCGGCAAAAAATTTAGATGCATTGACACAGAACAACCCAACACAACAAAAAAACTTGATTACACTCAATCAATTGCTGAAAGAGCGCATTGAGTTTTCTAAATTGTCGATTCAAACTCAAAAAACAAATGGCCCCGAAGCCACAAAGGCTCTTTTTAACACATTAAAAGGAAGTCGAATATTGAATGATATAAATGGCACTATTTCCAAAATGACGGAAGAAGAAAACAGGCTGTTGAAGTTGCGCAACGAAAATGAAGCCAATAAAGCAAGCCAGGCATTGACAATCATAACGCTAAGCCTTTTTGTTCAATTAATTTTGTTGGCGGCCATATTTCTTTTTGTTTCAAAAGACCTCTCCGGAAAAAGAAAAGCACAAAAAGAATTACAAACTCTGTTGGAAGATATGGAAGAAAAAGTGGAAAAGCGCACAGAAGATTTAAAAACTTCCAATGAAAAAATAATTATTGAACGCGATAAAGCCAATCAATATATAAATATTGCAGGCATTATGCTATTGATGCTTGACAAGACCGGAAAAGTTTCCAAAATAAATAAAAAAGGTTGCGAGGTTATTGGCTATGCGGAAAATGAAATTGTTGGCAAAGATTGGCTTGAGACAGTGCTCCCTAAAAATTTAGTGAAAGATGTTCGCAAAGATTTTGAAGACCTTATGAAAGGCAATATTGAAGTGCTTGAATTTTACGAAAACCCCATCATCAATAAAAATGGTGAAGAACGTTTGATTGAATGGCACAATGTTATCATATATGATAAAGTTGGAAACCCAACCGGCAGCTTAAGTTCTGGCGAAGATATTACGGATCGAAAAGCCGCTCAAAAAGAATTGTTAAAAGCAAACCGGGTATATGCATTGCTCAGCAATGTAAACCAAACCATAGTGCGGATCACCGATAAACAAACACTTTTTGATGAAGTTTGCCGGATTGCCATTGTCGACGGTAAATTCGAAATGGCCTGGGTAGGTATGGTAAATAAGCAAACGAATAAAGTTGAACCTGTTGCTTCTGCCGGTTTTGAAGGAGACTATCTTCAAAGTGTCAATATCGATTTAAGTGATGAAAAATACAGTAATGGGCCTGTAGGACGAGCCATAAAAACGGGCACCCATAGTTTGGTAAACGATATTGCCAACACTCCAGAAATGATTCCGTGGAGTGCAAAAGCTTTAAAACAGGATTATAAATCATCAGCCGCATTTCCTGTCAAATTATTCGGAAAAACCATTGGCGCTTTTACGTTTTATTCAACCGAATCATTTTTCTTTGATGAGATCGAGGTAAAATTGCTTGATGAATTGGCGATGGATATTTCTTTTGCCCTTGAATTTATTGAAAATAATAAAAAGCGGCGACTGGCGGAAGAGGAAATTAGAAACAACAACATTTCACTCGAAGACAAAGTAAAAACAAGAACGGCACAGCTTGCAGAAACTAATGATAGGCTGCTGAAAGAAATTAATGAACGTAAACAGATAGAAGATCGATTTAAAATGGTTGTGGAGTCTGCTCCAAATGCCATTATTTTAGTTGATTCGAAAGGAAAAATACAATTGGTCAACGAGCAAACAGAAAATTATTTCGGCTACAGCCGCAATGAACTCATTGGAAATAAAATAGAAATGTTAGTGCCTGGTATAGCTGGAATGGGCCATCAACAGCTTCGATCCGATTTTATTTCTCACCCAACAGCCCGTAATATGGGTGCGGGCCGCAATTTGTTCGGTTTGAGAAAAGACGGCAATAAAATTCCCATTGAAGTGGGTTTAAACCCAATACAAATCCAAGATGAAACCCTTATTTTGACCAGCATTATTGACATTACCGAACGCAAAAAAGCCGATGAAGAAATTAAAAATGCCAAAACAGAGGCCGAACGCGCCAATTTTGCCAAGAGTGAATTTTTGTCGCGTATGAGCCACGAACTTCGCACGCCTTTAAATTCAATACTTGGTTTTACCCAATTGATGGATATGGGCCAGTTGATTCCTGCCCACAAAAAAGGAGTTGACCATATTATGAAAAGCGGCAAGCACTTGCTCAATTTAATCAATGAAGTGCTCGATTTATCACGCATTGAGGCAGGAGAACTTTCACTCTCCATAGAACCGGTGGAAATAAATGGCATAATTGAAGAAACAGTTGACATCGTTCTTCCGATGGCAACCGAAAAATCCATCAAAATTGAATTGGAAAGGCAAGAAACAGCAGGACTTTTTGTAAAAGCCGATCATCAAAAACTAAAGCAAACTTTGTTAAATTTAGTGAACAATGCCATAAAATACAATCGGGAAAACGGTTTGATTACCATCAGCATAAAACAGACCAAGAAAGAAATAAGAATCTATATCACCGATACCGGCAATGGAATTGAAGCGGCTGAAATGCACAAACTTTTTAGCCCGTTCCAACGCATCGGAACAGAGATTTCAATTGTTGAAGGAACCGGACTTGGATTGGCGGTTTCCAAAAAATTAATTGAAGCGATGAACGGCACTATTGGGGTTGAAAGCGAAGTGGGTACAGGAAGCGCTTTTTGGATTGAGTTGCCGAGAGCCGAAAGCCAAAATGAACACCACGAACGCACAGGAACTTTTATAACCAATGAAACTTACGCAAACCTTCAAATTGGTACAATTTTATACATTGAAGACAATGTTTCTAACCAGGAATTGGTGAAACAAATTATAGACATCTATCGATCAGAAATTAAATTAATCACCAGTTTTTACGGCAAAGACACGGTAAAACTGGCACAAGATTATAAACCAAATTTAATTTTGCTCGATCTTGATTTGCCCGATATCCACGGCAGTGAAGTATTGGAGCTTTTGCAAAAAGACCCCCAAACAAAAGGAATTCCTGTGATTATTTTAAGCGCTGACGCTATGGAAAAACAAATGGAAAAATTATTAAAAGCAGGAGCCAAAGCCTATTTGAAAAAACCACTTGACGTGCTGGAGTTTTTGAAATTATTAGATGATGAAATGATTCATTAACAGTGAGCAATTTTAATTAAAAGATAAAAGAAAAAAATTATTTCCCTTTAGAAATGCCGCTTGTCGGCAGGGATTTAGGATGGGAAAAAATAAATAAGTGTCTGTCAACAAGCTTGGGACGGCAATTAAAAAATGAAAAAAAATGAAAAAATTCTTTTTCAATAAATTCAAACAAAAAAATAAACTTGCTTTTCAAAATGAAGAGAAAGAAAAACGGGCTTTGGAGTTGGTCGAAGCCAACAAAGAACTTGCTTTTCAA
>DPCK01000020.1:18630-68575 GCA_003516285.1 Lutibacter sp.
TCAAAATGATGAAAAAGAAAAACGTACAGATGAACTTAATAGCTTAGTTAAAAAATTACTAAAAAGTAAAGAGTTTTTATTTCAACGGGAGCAGGAATTCCGTGCACTTGTTGAGAACAATCCCGATACTGTTAGCCGTTTCGACAAGAATTTCAGGTACCTCTATATCAATCACCCTATCGATACAGGGACTGGCATATCGGCGGAAAAGGTCATCGGAATGACAATTTATGAAAGAGGTTTTTCGGAAGACTTCATTTCCTGTCACGAACAGGCAATCGGGCACGTCTTTTCGACCGGCACGGGAAAAACAGTTGAAATGGTTTTTCAAGAACCTAGCGGTTTGCGGCATTACGAAAATCGCTGGGAGCCAGAATTTGCGGCCGATGGCTCAGTTGAAACAGCACTTTGCATCTCGCGCGACATTACCGAACGCAAGCTCGCTGAACGACAAATGAACGAACTCAACGAACGATTTCTGCTCATTTCAAAAGCCACCAACGACTGCATTTACGATTGGGACCTTATTTCCAATCAAATTAGGTGGAGCGAAGCGCTTAGCCGGAATTTTAACTATCCGCCCGAAATAACAGAAACCGACATTCATTGGTGGGAAGATAAAATACACCCCGACGATATTGATGCTTTAATGCAAAGTGTTCAACAAGTATTTGATGAAAAGCTGGAAAACTGGAGCGACGAATACCGTTTTAGGCGTTTTGATGGCTCTTATGGTTCTGTTTTCGACAGGGGTATTGTGCTTTATGATAAAGATAAAAATCCTATCCGCTGGATTGGCTCTTTTATGGACATTTCCGAACACAAGCAAGCCGAAGAAAAAATAATCAAAATTCAGGAGCAGCTTCAGGAGTCTGTAAAAGCAAGCGGTGTTGGTTTGTGGAATTTGAATCTGCAAACCAACGAAACATATATGTCACCCGAATGGAAAAAGCAAATTGGGTACGATGATGATGAATTAAAAAATGAAATTGAAACCTACCAAAACCATCTTCACCCAGATAATGTTAAAGCGATGACAGATGACACTAAAGAACTTATTGAAGGCACGCGCGATACTTATGAAGATGAATATCGTTTACGCCATAAAGACGGCTCCTATCGCTGGATATTTGCCAATGCGGCTGTTAAACGCGATAAAAACGGAAAACCATTGTACTTATATGGTTCCCATCTTGATATAACGGCCAGTAAGCTGGCAGAGGAGAAAATTAATTTAATGAACCAGCAATTAAATTTGTTATTGGAAAATTCACCAATAATAATTTATACCTGTAATGCATTTGGAAATTTCGACGCAACCTATATCAGCCAAAATATCAAAGGACAATTGGGTTATGACTCTAAAGAATTTTTGGAAACTCCCCATTTTTGGGCCAATAATATTCATCCTGATGATAAGGAAGCTGTTTTTAATGGAATTTCCAAGCTATTTGAAAATGGAGAATATTGGCATCAATACAAATTTAAACATAAAAATGGCACTTGGCGATGGATGTCCGATTCATTGAAATTGATAATGGATGAAAATGGCGCTCCAAAAGAAATTCTCGGTTATTGGGAGGATATCACAGAAGAGAGGCAAGCAGCAGAAGAAATCAAAAATAGCGAAACCAGGTTTAGGACGCTCTATGAGTCTATCGATGATGCCATATTTTTAATGGATAAAGGAGTCTTTACCGAATGCAATACCATAACACCTAAAATGTTTGGATGTGCAAGAGTAGACATCATTGGGCATAGTCCCATTGAATTCTCTCCCGAAAAGCAAAAAGACGGACGTTTGTCTTTGGAGAAGGCGATGGAGAAAATTAACGCCGCTTTAAATGGCAAGCCCCAAAATTTTGAATGGACCCATTGCCATCTCGATGGTTCCTTATTTGAAGCTGAGGTGTCTTTAAGCACCCTAGAACTGAGCGATAAAGTTTTTATACGGGCAATTGTTAAGGACATTACGGAAAGGAAACAAGCCGAAGAATCCATAAAAATATTTGCCCAAGCCATAAAAAACTCAGGAGAAAGTATTTGCCTAACTGATGTTGACAACAAGATAAATTTTGTGAATAAAGCAATGTGTGAATTGTATGGCTATTCCCAAGAAGAATTTCTTGGTCAAAACATAGAAATGTTGCGCCCTAAAAACGATTCAAAAGATTTAAGTAATGAAATAAAGCAAGCGACCATTCAGCAAGGAAATTGGCAAAATGAACTCATCAACGTAAAAAAAGACGGAACCGAATTTCCGGTTTTCCTTTCCACTTCACAGGTAATTGATGAATACTCAAATATCATTTCATTTATAGGCATTGCCAGAGATATTACAGAGGAAAAGAACGCGAAGGAAGCAATACTTAATTTAAACAAAACCCTGGAGCAAAAAGTTGCCGACAAAACAAACCAATTGGCACTTATTAATGAAAATCTTACCCAAGAAATTGAACAACGCAAACAGGCAGAAATGACGCTTATAAACGCAAAACATGAATTGGAGAAGGCCATAGTCTCCAAAAGCGAATTATTTTCGCGCGTGAGCCACGAACTTCGCACACCCCTTAACGGCATTTTGGGTTTTGCCCAACTCCTGGAAATGGGTGACCTCGCCCCTGCCCAAAAAAAAGGCGTAAATCAAATTCTGAAAAGCGGAAGACACCTGCTTGATTTGGTAAATGAAGTGCTGGAACTTTCAAAATCCGAAAATTTTGAATTTACTGTTTCTTTGGAGCCAGTTTATTTGAAAGGCATTATTCTTGAAACCGTTGCCATAAGCCAGCCTTTTGCCATAAAAAATAACATCGCCATTGAAACGGAAAATTTAGATGAAGAAAATATTTATGTGCTGGCCGATTATCAAAAACTGACACACGTGTTGCTAAACATCATTAACAATGCCATAAAATACAATAAAGATGGAGGTTTGGTAACGGTAAAAGCAACGAAAATCGAAAATCAAAAAATAAGAATTAGCATCACAGACACCGGGGAAGGAATTCCTGAGGAAGAATTTTTCAAACTTTTTAAGCCATTTCTGCGCATTGGAACAAACATTACAGACATGGAAGGAACCGGGCTTGGACTGGCAGTTTCCAAAAAATTGACTGAAGCTATGAAAGGAACCATTGGCGCTGAAAGTGAAGCCGGAAAAGGAAGCACCTTTTGGATTGAGCTTTTGCAAGATGAGGGACAGTTGGAACGATACGAACGAGAAACCGTTATTGGGGAATTCCCCGTTAACAACAACACCAAAACCAAAACGCTGCTGTACATTGAAAACAATATTGCCAACCAAAATTTGATAAAACAAATTATAAACACCCATCGCCCGGCAATTCAATTAATCGCCAGTTTGTATGGCAAAGACACCGTAAAGCTGGCAGTGGATTATAAGCCGGATTTAATTTTGCTAGATCTTGACCTGTCAAATATTCACGGCATTGAAGTAATTGGGCTTATGAAAAAGAACCCCCAAATAAATAAAATTCCGGTGATTATTTTAAGTGCCGACGACAAGGACAAACAAATAAAAAAATTACTGAATTTGGGAGTTAAAGCCTACCTAACAAAACCGCTGAATTTGCTGGAATTTTTGAAAACCATAGATGAAATTATGAATGATTAGTGATGAACAATTAAAAAATTTAAGAAATAAGTCCTTCCCTTTGGGACGGATTTAGGATTGGAAATTTTAAAACCTAAAAAAATGCTAGACAAAAACTTAAAAAACGCAAAAATTCTAATTATTGATGACCAACAACATAATATTGACGTGCTTACCGGTTTGCTTGAAATAACGGGCTATAAAAACTACACAACCTGCTCAGATTCCCGAAAAGTGACCGATTTGTACAACACTTTTAAACCCCATTTAATTCTGCTTGATTTAATGATGCCCCATTTCGACGGATTTCAGATAATGGAACAATTGAAATCACTTGTCTCGGCCGGCACTTTTTTGCCCATATTGGTGCTTACCGCCGATATTAAAACAGAAACAAAACAACAGGCTCTTTCCAATGGCGCCTCAGATTTTTTAACCAAACCATTTGATTTGATTGAAGTGGAACTTCGAACCAGAAATTTACTTAAATCGCTTTACCTGCATCAGCAATTGGAAAATCAAAATCTTATTTTGGAAGAAAAAGTGAAGGAAAGAACCGCGGAACTGGAGAAAACCAATATTGAGTTAGTCGCATCCAAAGATAAAGCCGAAGAAAGCAACCGTTTAAAAACTGCCTTCCTTTCCAATATGTCCCACGAAATAAGAACGCCGATGAATGGTATCCTGAACTTTTCCGAACTGCTAAAAGACCCGGAACTCAAAATTGAGAAACAACAAGTGTTTTTAAATGTCATAGAAAAAAGCGCCAAACGCCTGCTGGTTACCGTGAATAATATTGTTGATATTTCTAAAATTGAGTCTGGCTTAATGAACCTATATATTTCAGAATTTGACTTAAACAAACAAATAGAAGAAATTGAGGCCTTTTTTATTCCGGAAACCGAAAAAAAAGGAATTCAGTTTATCGTTACAAATACCATCCCAAACCAGGATTCGCTCATCAGCTCCGATTCAGAAAAAATCCATTCAATACTTTTAAATTTGGTGAAAAACGCCATTAAATTCACGATGGAAGGGAGTGTTGAATTGGTATGTTCCAAAAAAGGAAATCGGCTGGAATTTTATGTGAAAGACACAGGAATTGGAATTCCCTTAGACAGACAGCCTTTTATTTTTGACCGATTTGTGCAGGCAGACATTGAAGATAAGGCCGTTTATGAAGGTTCTGGTTTAGGGTTAGCCATCTCAAAAGCATATGCAGAAATGCTGGGTGGTAAATTATGGGTAAAATCAGAATACGGCAATGGCTCCATATTTTATTTTACTATGCCGCTCCAAACAGGCGAAAAAGAACAAAAAAATTTTGAAGACCCAACAAAAGCAACAGATTATTCAAATAAAATTAATAAAATAAAAATTTTAATTGCTGAAGATGATAAAAACTCAAGCATATTATTAGGTGCTATCCTCGCTGATATAAATTCAGAAATATTGTATGCAAAAACAGGTGTTGAAGCAGTAGAGACTTGCCAAGAACATCCTGATATAAATTTAATCTTGATGGATGTTAAAATGAATGGCTATGAAGCCACCAAGCAAATTCGTCTATTCAATGAAAATATCATTATAATTGCCCAATCTGCCTATGCCCTGGTAGGCGAAAGCGAAAGAGCGATAAATGCCGGGTGCAATTCCTATATTTCAAAACCCTTTACAAAAGTTGAATTAATGGACCAGTTATACGAATACTTTGCGGTAACAACTGTTGAAAAAAATAATTATTGAAAATAAGTTAAATGAATAGCGCCTATAGTTTGAAACGCCTAAAATGCCTAATCTAATTGGATTTGAGCTTAAAAAATGAATCAAAACAGTACGATTTTTTTTAAATTTTAAACGACTGATTATTAGTATAATTGAAACTTTTTTCATATCGTAAAAACGCGTTTTTTTAAATTAAGTACGCCAAACTTTAGGCACTCTAAGCACTGATAAGTTATTTCAATTTTAGGCACTAATTTTCTTTTATTGGTTTATGTTGCTGAGTTTATTCACTAACTTTGCATTTTGAAATAAGTAACGGTGGAAAAAACAAACGAAAATTCGGTTAATTTAAACAAATACATCAGCAGCACCGGGATTTGCTCTCGACGAGAAGCTGAAAAATGGATTGTTGATGGTTTTGTAACCATTAACGATCAACCCACACAATTGGGAAACCGTGTTTTTGAAGGTGATGTGGTAAAAATAAAGGGCAAACCTATAAACATAAAACCTAAAACTTTGTACATCGCCTTTAACAAACCCGTTGGCATTGTTTGCACCACCGATTTAAAAGAACGCAAAAATATTGTCGATTTTATCAAGCATCCGCAACGACTTTTCCCTGTCGGAAGGTTAGACAAACCCTCGCAAGGATTGATATTTTTAACCAACGACGGCGATATTGTCAATAAAATTTTGAGGGCCGGAAACAACCACGAAAAAGAATATATCGTAACGGTAAGGCAACCAATTTCTTCGGAATTTATTGAGAAGATGGGTGGCGGACTTCCAATTTTGGACACCATCACAAAAAAATGTAAGGTGATCAAATTAAATGATTACAGCTTTAAAATTGTGTTAACCCAAGGCTTAAACCGCCAAATAAGAAGAATGTGTGATTATTTAAATTATGATGTTACCAGCCTAAAACGCACCCGAATTATGAACGTGAATTTAGATGGTATAAAAGTTGGTGAATGGCGTGAATTATCGGAAAAAGAGATGCTTGAAATCAACAATATGATTTCAGATTCCTCAAAAACGCAAGAAGCTTCAGCAGATGTCCATAAAAAGAAATAGCAATATTTTTTACTATCACTTTCCTAAGGAAAGAGAGTTTGATTTGGTTCTACAAAGAACTTATACTTCCGTTCTCGGTCTTCTGTCTTCTGACACAATTTAAAATTATTGAAACCTTCAAACTTTCCAACTTTTAACTTTCAACTTTGATTCTAATCAGTATCTTTGCCGACTATGCAATTTGAATTAAAAACAACCGACCCGCAAAGCAAGGCCAGAGCTGGCGTAATCACTACCGATCACGGAGAAATTGAAACGCCAATTTTTATGCCTGTTGGAACCGTAGGTTCCGTAAAAGGCGTGCACCAAAGCGAATTAAAAGACGAAATAAACCCTGATATCATTTTAGGGAACACCTACCATTTATATTTACGTCCGCAAACAACCATTTTAGAGCAAGCCGGCGGTTTGCATAAATTTATGAATTGGGACCGCAATATTTTGACGGACAGCGGTGGATATCAGGTATATTCGCTATCAGAAAGCCGTAAAATTAAGGAAGAAGGCGTAAAATTTAAAAGCCATATTGATGGCTCATATCACACTTTCACGCCTGAAAATGTAATGGATATCCAACGTACCATCGGTGCCGATATCATTATGGCATTTGATGAATGCACACCGTACCCTTGTGATTATGCTTATGCAAAACGGTCAATGCATTTAACACATCGCTGGTTAAACCGTTGTGTCACACATCTGGAAAAAACACCATTTAAATACGGTTACACCCAAGCCTTTTTCCCAATTGTGCAAGGAAGCACGTATAAAGATTTAAGAAAGCAATCGGCCGAATTCATCGCATCTGTTGGTGCGGAAGGAAATGCGATTGGCGGACTTTCAGTGGGAGAGCCTGCGGATGAAATGTATGAAATGACCGAAGTTGTGACCGCAATTTTACCCGAAGACAAACCGCGTTATTTAATGGGCGTAGGCACGCCAGCCAACATTTTGGAAAATATCGCCTTGGGAATTGATATGTTTGATTGTGTGATGCCAACCAGAAATGCCCGAAACGGGATGTTATTTACGGCCAACGGCACCATCAACATCAAAAATAAAAAATGGGAAAATGATTTTTCTCCGATTGATGAAATGGACATCACTTTTGTGGATAAAATGTATTCAAAAGCCTATCTGCGCCATTTATTTATTTCAAAAGAATTGCTTGGAAAACAAATTGCTTCCATACACAATTTAGGTTTTTATTTATGGTTGGTTCGTGAAGCAAGAAAGCATATATTAGCCGGAGATTTTACGCCTTGGAAAAACAGGATGGTGAAACAGATGGATAACAGGATGTAATAAATTGAGAAGACAGAAAATAAAAGGGGAAAAAGACCATAGAATTCAATTTCAAGATTAATTAATAGATTACCAAATTCAACGATTAAACAATCAACTTGAGAATACTGGACAAATACATATTAAAAAAATATTTAAGCTCATTTTTGTTGGTGATGATGTTATTGATCCCAATAGCAATAGCGATTGACGTGTCGGAAAAAGTAGATAAATTTTTACGCCACGCCGATTTATCATTGGCCGAAATTCTCAAAGACTATTATTTTAATTTTATCATCATTTATGGCAATACCTTTATGCCTTTGGCCTTGTTTATTGCCGTCATATTTTTTACCTCAAAACTTGCGGGAAATACCGAAGTCATTGCCATACACTCGGCCAAAATATCATTTACGCGTTTTTTAAAGCCTTATTTTATCGGTGCAACCATTGTGACTGTATTTGCTTTGATAATGAATCATTTTGCGGTACCGAACAGCAATAAAACATTTGAAGAATTTAACCGGAAATACTTAAAAAAAACACAATTAAACGAAAATTATTTAACCAATATTAATTTGCAATTAGGGCCAAATGATTATGTATTTTTAAAAAGCTATACAGTCGACACCAAAGTTGGCTATAATTTTTCTTATGAAAAATTTGAAGGCACCGAACTAAAATATAAACTGTTTGCCGACAATATTCGTTGGCAGGAAAAAGACAGCACTTTTCAATTGATCAATTATAAAAAGAGATTTATTCTGAAAGAAAGAGACATTATTGAATCGGGCAGCAGATTAGACACTGCATTCAGTTTTTCCGATGAGGATTTAATTTATGTTGATTATATGGCCAAAGAGATGAATTCTGTTAAATTGAATGAATTTATCAACACCTCAAGAGAGAGAGGTGTCAGCAATTTAAATGTGTATTTGGTAGAGCTCCATAAAAGAACAAGCTTGCCGGTTTCTTCATATATATTGACATTTTTGGCAGTTTCTCTGGCCTCAAAAAAACGCCGGGGCGGTATGGGCGTAAATTTGGCGATTGGCATTTCGCTTATGTTCGTATATGTATTTTTACTGAAAATTGCGGAAGTATTGGGTGCCGGAGCCGAAAAAAATTCATTCTTTGTGGTTTGGTTGCCCAATATTGTATTTGGCACTTTAGCCATCTATTTATACCTTAAAAATGCCAAAAACTGAGCTAAAAAACTACCTTCATCTCCATTTCTTGGTTTTTATTTGGGGGTTTACGGCAATCTTAGGCGCACTGATAAGTATTGATGCCATTCCTTTGGTTTGGTATAGAATGCTCTTTGCCGTAATTTTTGTATTCATTTATTTTGTCATTAAAAAAAAGTCATTAAGCATAGGGCCAAAAGCATTGCTCAAATTTTTTATCGGCGGCGTCATTATCGCGGTGCATTGGATCTTTTTTTTCTCGTCAATTAAAGTTGCAAATGTTTCTGTTGCTCTAATTGCCTTGAGTACCGGCGCTTTGTTCACTTCATTTATTGAACCGCTATTTTTTAGGCGACGCAT
This sequence comes from Lutibacter sp., assembly GCA_003516285.1. Lineage (GTDB taxonomy): Bacteria > Bacteroidota > Bacteroidia > Flavobacteriales > Flavobacteriaceae > Lutibacter. The sequence continues at coordinate 27,880 of DPCK01000020.1, forward strand.
TAATTTTATTGAATTGCTGTTCGGATTGATCGTAATTGCCGGATTATATATCATTTTAAATGTTGAAGGAGATTATACTTTGGGAATTATTTATGCGTTGATCGCATCATTCCTGTCCGTCCTGTTTACGGTCCTAAACGGTTTATATGTAAGGAAATATACTGCTGAAGTGATTTCCTTTTATCAATTATTATTTGGTGTTGGCTTTATCACGATTTACGTTTTGTTCACTACTGGATTCACCTTTGAGCAGTTTGCGTTAAAACCATCAGATTTTACTTATTTATTGATACTGAGCAGTATTTGCACCGCTTATGCGTTTATTGTTTCGGTAAAAATAATGAAGCATTTAACGCCTTTTACCGTCATACTCACCTTAAATCTAGAGCCCGTTTACGGAATTATTTTAGCCGTTCTTATATTTGGCGAAAAAGAAAAAATGAGTACGCAATTTTATGTTGGAGCCACCGTAATTTTATTGATTGTTGTGGTCAACGGAATTTTAAAAAATAAAAAAAAGACGCTAATATAACTTTCTAAAATTGATTAGTTGTTATATTTGTAGTTCAACCAAACTTTAAAATATGGAATATTTAGATTTTGAATTGCCAATTAAAGAATTAGAGGAACAATATGATAAATGTGTGTTAATTGGAAAAGAAAGCGATGTTGATATGACCGAAAGTTGTAAAAACATTGAAAAAAAATTGCTGAAGACCAAAACTGAAATCTATAAAAACCTGACTGCCTGGCAAAGAGTGCAACTTTCCCGCCATCCTAGCAGGCCTTATACCTTAGACCATATTACAGCGCTTTCCGGAGAAAATTTTATGGAATTACACGGCGACCGTACATTTAAAGACGACAAAGCGATGGTGGGCGGATTGGGAAAAATAGGAGATCAATCGTTTATGTTTATTGGCCAACAAAAAGGATACAACACCAAAACACGACAATACAGAAATTTCGGAATGTCCAATCCGGAAGGTTACAGAAAAGCATTGCGTTTGATGAAAATGGCCGAAAAATTCAGTATTCCTATAGTTACTTTTTTAGACACGCCAGGCGCTTATCCTGGATTGGAAGCGGAAGAACGCGGACAAGGAGAAGCCATTGCCCGCAATATTTTTGAAATGACCCGTTTAAAAACGCCTATTATTACCGTAGTAATTGGTGAAGGCGCATCGGGAGGCGCATTGGGAATTGGTGTTGGAGACCGGGTTTATATGATGGAAAATACCTGGTACAGCGTTATTTCTCCTGAATCTTGTTCATCTATTTTATGGAGAAGCTGGGAACACAAAGAAGAAGCCGCTGAAGCTTTAAAACTGACTGCGGAAGATATGAAAAAGCAAAAATTGATAGACGGAATCATTAAAGAACCGCTGGGCGGCGCTCATTTTGACAGAGAAACCGCTTTTAAGGAAGTTGAAAAAACCATTCTGAAAGCATTTGACGAATTAAAAAAACTTACGCCAACAGAACTCGTAAAAAAACGGATGGAAAAATACGCTGAAATGGGTGTTTTTAAAGGATAGTTATTTGCTATAAGTTATAGGTTATTGGTTATTGGTTATTTGAATTTAATATTTAACTTCTAATATATCAACATTTCAACATTTAACTTCTAACTTCTACTATTTAACTTTTAATATTAAATTAATATTAAACTTGCTATGTACATTCTTTCTTCAGAACAAACCGCAAAAGCCGACAAGGCAACCATTAAATTGGCCGGAATATCTTCTGTTGATTTAATGGAAACAGCAGCTACCAAGTGCTTTCAGTGGCTACACAACAAGTTGCAAGGAGAAAATATTAAAATTCACGTGTTTTGTGGCGTTGGAAATAATGGCGGTGATGGTTTGGTCATTGCACGACTTTTATACAAACATAACTATCAGATAAATTGCTATATTGTTAATTTTAGCGGAAAACGCAGTGAAGAATTTCTGGTTAATTACAACAGATTAAAAGAAATTGGTTTAAATCCTATTGAACTGAATATCGATAATGATTTTCCTGAAATTAATGCCACTGATATGCTGGTTGACGCTATTTTCGGAAACGGCCTTACCAGAAATCCGGAAGGATTTACCAAAAAATTAATACAATATCTTAATCATAAAAAGGTTTTTATTTTGGCCATCGACATTCCGTCGGGATTGTTTGGAGACAAAACTCTTACAGACAGTGATTCTGTCTTAAAATCGAGCCATATTCTCACTTTTCAAACACCAAAATTGGCTTTTTTGTTGCCGGAAAATAAAGATTTCGTAAATACTTGGGAAGTTATTGATATTGGCTTAGATCAAAATTATATTGAAAGTTTAAGACCAAAAAACCATAATATCACACTCTCAGATATTATTCCTTTATACAAAACCCGCGACAAATGGGATCACAAAGGCACCTATGGCCATTCCCTGTTAATTGGCGGAAGTTTTGGAAAAATGGGTGCCATAACATTGGCTTCAAAAGCAGCATTGAAAATTGGGAGCGGATTGGTTTCTGCGTATATTCCAAAGTGTGGTTATGAAATATTACAAATATCGGTGCCCGAAGTGATGGCAGAAGTGGATACTGATGACGAATTGACCTATTTCAACTTTAAGACAACCCCAACCGTTATTGGCATAGGTCCAGGAATGGGAACCTCAGAAAAAACAGCGCAAGGTTTTGAAAATTTCATCAAAGACAATAAACTTCCTTTAGTGATTGATGCCGATGGCATTAATTTGCTTTCCAAAAATCAATTATTGCTCAACTATTTGCCAAAAAATACCATTTTAACACCGCATCCAAAAGAATTGGAACGACTGATTGGCGCTTGGAAAAACGATTATGAAAAACTTGATAAAACAGTTGAATTTTCAAAAAAGCACCAAGCAATTGTGGTCATAAAAGGTGCGCATACCGTAATTGTCAATAATGATCAACTATTTTTCAATTCCACAGGAAATCAAGCATTGGCGACTGGCGGAAGCGGCGATGTGTTGACTGGATTGATAACCGGATTGATTGCGCAGGGCTATAACCCATTAAATGCGGCAATTTTAGCCATTTATCTTCACGGAAGAACTGCCAATATTGCATTGCCTAAAACAGGTTATGAAACTTTTACCGCCACCACTATTTTTGAGTATTTGGCAGCAGCCATTTTGGAAATTTCAGACAAAAAAAAGACGTAAAAAAAGTCCGAAAACGGACTTTTATATATTTTAATACGCTAAGTGCTTATTTTACATTAATATTTATAAACCATCGCGTTTATATTCATTCCGGCACCCACCGACGCCATCAATATCACATCTCCTTTATGAAGACTGTGAGGTTTCAGGTTTCCGTGTTTGATTAAATCATACAAGGTGATTACGGTGGCCACAGAACTATTTCCCAAAGTATGGATGCTCATTGGCATCACCGCTTCCGGAATTTCTGTTTTATACAATCGGTAAAATCGTTTAATGATGGCCTCATCCATTTTTTCATTGGCTTGGTGGATTAATATTTTCTTGACATCCAAAATATCCACGCCACTTTTGTCCAATGCCTCTTTCATAGCCGTCGGAACAAAGTTCAATCCGAATTCATAAATTTTTCTGCCATACATTTTTATATAACGTGTATGCTCATCATCGGTCTTATCATACGATTTCCCAAAAAACAGGTAAAAACATTCTTCAAAAGTATAGGTTTGTGCGGCATAACTTAAAATGCCTATTTGGTCATCGCTTTCTGCAGCCTCAACCACACACGCGCCTGCGCCATCAGAATAAATCATAGAATCCCTATCGTGATCATCTAAAACTCTTGAAAGTGTTTCAGTGCCAACAACCAAACATTTTTTCGCCATTCCAGATTTGATGTAAGCTTCCGCCTGAATCATTCCTTGAATCCATCCCGGACATCCGAAAAGAATATCGTAAGCCACACAATTCGGATTTTTAATTCCCAATCTGTGTTTTACCCTTGAAGCCAAACTTGGCAAAATATCGCTTTGGTTAGCGGCGCTTTTTACGTCTCCAAAATTATGCGCCAAAATAATATAATCTAAATCTTCCTGGTCAATTTTGGCATCTGCAATTGCTTTTTCGGCTGCAAAAAATGCCAAATCGGAGGAATTTAATTCCGGACTTGCGTAACGTCTTTCTTCGATGCCGGTAATTCCTTTAAATTTTTCTATTATAATTTCATTTTCATAGCCAAAAGGTGTCCCGTCTTCATTTAAAAATTGATTGGTTAAAAAATCAGAATTCCTTTTAACCACTGTAGGAATATAGCTTCCTGTTCCTGTAATTACTGAGTTTATTGCCATTGTTTTTTTTTAAAAGGTAAAGATAACAAGTTTTTTTATTGCTTGTCCATTTCACCTATTTTAATTTGCATCACTGTTGCGATAGAAAGTGCGCGAGATTTTGCCGTATGGGCAATTTCACCCTCAAAATGTTCATCGATTGTTTGGTTGAAATGCAAAAGCCATTGCTTAAAATGTTCGACTTTAAAAGGTTTTGTCGGCTGTAAATCCAAATGAGGTTTCATCGCGTTTTTTTGATAGGTTCCAGAATAAAAAAGGATGTTATCCCAAAAATCGACCAATATATATAGATGCTCCTCAAGTAATTTCGGATCGGAAAAATCTTCAAAAAAATGATGCATTAAATCATCATTCATTAATTTTACGTAAAACTCTTTTACCAGCAAGTAAATATCCTCGCGGTTTCTTATATCATTCATCATCCAGTTTTATAAAAAAGTTTTATCGAAAGCGATTGGAAGCAAATCTAACACCGAATCGGTTTTTATAATTTCACCTTCTTCACCCATAAAATAAACTTCAATTTTGTCTTTTTGTTTTATTTCGTATTCCGACAAAGTTTGCCTGCAAGCGCCGCAAGGGGCCACAGGTTCTTTAAGAATTTGGGAGGAAGAGCTTGCCGAAATGGCCAGCTTCAATATTTTTTTGGTTGGAAATTCGGAAGAAACCTTCCAGATTGCGACACGTTCGGCACATATTCCGGAAGGATATGCTGCATTTTCCTGATTGTTTCCGGTGATAATCGTACCATCATCCAAAAGCAGCGCAGCGCCAACTTTAAACTTAGAATAAGGCGCGTAGGCATTTTGTTTGGCTTCAATGGCTTTTTTCATCAAACCATTTACGATGGCTGGCAATTCTTCAATGGAATCGAAAGTGGTGATCTGGATTTTAAGTTCAATTTTCTTCATCAAAAATTTTTAGTTCAGGCTTTTTGTTAGTGCTTAATAGGAGTTTCCAAAATCAAAAGACAAGGAGAAACGAAGCGTATTTTCCAGTGGGTTTTTAATTTCTGAAGCATTGAATAAGTAGGAAATATCGAGTTTAGAACTTTTAAATTTAAATCCGGTACCAACCGTAAAATATTTACGGGCACCTTTTAAATCACTTTCATTAAAAAATCCGGCTCTCAATGCAAAAGCATTGTCATACATATATTCTGCGCCCAAACCCCAGGTAAATTCTTTAAGTTCTTCGCTAAATCCGCCTGGGGCATCATTAAAAGATTTAAAAATACCATTAAAGAAATTCACATCTTCTTGTTCGTATGGCGGTCCACCATTCTCAGACTGAGAAACGCTTGGCGTTGGAACCAATAATTTATTAAATTCCAAATTGATGCTTACATTATTACTTCTGTCTAAAATAAAATCAAATCCACCCCCAAGTTTTAAATTTGTCGGGATATAGTTTTCTTGCCCGTCATTTGAGTATGAAACTTTTGGGCCAATGTTTGAAACATTAAAACCACCTCTCCACACACCATTAAAATTGCTGTAACTTTGTTCCTCAGATTCATAATAGCCGGAAACATCAACGGCAAAAGTATTTACCACTTCCAAAGGTGTATCACTTGATTTAATGCCTAAATCTGAGCGGATATAACGTAAAGTAACACCCATTGAATAAGTTTCGCTCAGTTTTAAAGCATAAGAACCGTCTAAAGAAAATTCATTTAAATTTTCGGTTCCAAGCTCAAGTCCATTGATATCGGTCAAATCAATTTTACCAAGACTAAAATACTTTAAACTCGCTGCATAAGCACTTCTGTCATCTATTTTGTTGGCAAATGAAAATCCGCCTAAAAAAACGTCGTTTGTCAATTCCCTCAACCAAGGCGTATAAACAATGCCCACCATAAATTGCGAATCCATAAATGCAAATTTTGAGGCATTCCAGTGTTGTGAATAGGCATCTGGGGAAGTTGCAACGCCAACATCGCCCATTCCGCCTGCACGGGCATCAGGTGCAATCAATAAAAAAGGAGCGGCAGTTGTGATTGGATTTGGATTTTCCTGTGCATCAATTTTTATAACAATCAAAAAAAACATTAATGTAAAACCTATTATTTTTTTCATTAATTATATATTTTTAAAGGAACAAATATCATATTTTTTATTGAAGTATCCTGTTTTTTCAATCTTTTATAAATAACAGCTTTAAATATATTCGTTAATATTCCAAAACACTTTTTGTTTTATCAAAAAATATTTGAATTTACAAGCCAACAACTTCACAGAAAAAACGTTGGTTTGATCATATTATTGTAGGCTTCCAATACTTTTAAAACCCCACAAATTGAGATCATATTTCATTAAATAACCCAGCCATCGGTAAACTGGGCTTTTTGCAATGTTTTTAAATTTTATATGTATTTGATATTGAAATATTTATGTCATAAAATCAGGTTTGTTTTTCCCGTAAAATATCCTCAAATTAACGACATTGTGAATAGTTGTTTGTTTTTAAATGATGATGATTGCCATAAAAAATGTATAAATCTCAGCAAAATAAAGTGATTTCGGCCCAAAGAAATATGAAAATAATTACAATAAGCAAGGTACTTCATTCAAAAAATAGCTGTATCATTGAAATATATTATAACATTTAGCATACTAAAGATTGAAAACTGTCGTTAGTAAAAGCGTAGTGAATATTTATTATAATTATTTCTTGCAAAAAAATTAAATTAATGTAAATTGCGGGAAAATATAACCCTAACTAATTTGAAATGAACTTGAAAAATCTAAATAACATTTATAAGTTAATCTTATTAACTATTACTGTTGTTTTCTTTGTGAGTTGCCATAATAGAAATCCAAGAAATAACGTATCACTTACCGGTTGGAGTTCAAAAGACAAAAAAGCTGGTGGTTTTGCGGGAGACACAAAATATAAAGGGCAGGAAGCGCCTCCAGGAATGGTTTTGATTGAAGGTGGTTCTTTTACAATGGGACACGTACAGGATGATGTGATGTTCGACTGGAATACAACACCCGTTCAGCAGCAAGTGCGTTCATTTTATATGGATGAAACTGAAGTGACCAACTCTGAATATATCTTTTATTTAGATTGGATGGAAAAAGTTTTTCCTCCAAGCGATCCAAATTACGAACATATTTATACTTCAGCAGTTCCCGACACATTAGTTTGGCGCGATGTTTTGGGATTCAATGAACAACTGACAGAAAATTATTTAAGACATCCCGGTTATGCAGATTATCCGGTCATTGGCGTTAGCTGGATACAGGCCACACAATATTGTAAATGGAGAACCGACAGGGTGAATGAAAAAATATTAATGGAAAAGGGTATTTTAAAACCACTTTTCCGTTTGGATTCATTAGAGGTTAAAGGTCAAAATAATTTTAATACAGATACCTATTTAAACAATCCATATACACTTTTTGACGGAGATTCTTCCATCTACAGAAAAGGATTGCCATCCAATAAGCAACTTAAAAAAGGAGAAGCTAAACCAGCGAGAGGTTCTTTTACAGGAAGGCAAGTTAAGGTTTCAGACGGGATATTAAGTTCAAGATTTAGGCTTCCTACAGAAGTTGAATGGGAATATGCGGCAAAAGCGGTTGTTGAAGACCGTGAATATAACAATACCCGCGGAAGAAAAAAATATGCCTGGAAAGGAAAATATACCCGTAATAAATCGAAAAAATATAAAGGCGACCAATTGGCCAATTTTAAACAAGGAAAAGGAGATTACAGTGGGGTTCCGGGATGGAGCAATGATGGTGCCGATATTACAATTCAAGTTAAATCCTACGACCCAAATGCTTTTGGTTTGTATGATATGTCTGGCAATGTTGCAGAATGGGTTGCGGATGTTTACCGACCAATTATTGATAATGAGGCCAATGATTTTAGCTATTTCAGGGGGAATATTTTTACAAAAAAAATGATTGATGCCGAAGGAAATGTTGTTATTGCAAATGACCTTTCTGTGCAATACGACACCTTAGACAATGGGAAAATAGTTCCGAAGGAATTGCCGGGAAGCGTTAAATTTCAGCCAATTACCAAGCGTGATGCCTATATGAGAAATAATTATGAGAAAGCATATAATGTAGACGTGAAAGATGGTGATTTGGCTTCAACAAAAATGTACAATAAAAATGAAGACGAATTAGAAACCAAGCCCCGTATGTACAATTCACCCATTAAACCTAGGGTTATTGGTGAAAGTGGTTTGTTGATGCAAGAATATGATGTTGAAAAGAGAACCACTTTAATAAGCGATATATCGCGTGTTTACAAAGGCGGTTCTTGGAAAGATATGGAATATTGGTTAGATCCTTCGCAACGAAGATATTTGCCGGAATATATGGCAACCAATTATATTGGATTTAGATGCGCATCGGACAGAATTGGCCCTATGACCTATAAAAAAAGAAAACCAACAACCACAAAAATTAGGTATTAAAACTATTTTTAAAATAAACCCAAGCCTCACTGAAATTTCAGTGAGGCTTTTTTATAGTTAAATGATGAATATTGCACAATTATATCAGTTATACAGCCAAACTTATTTGGCGGATACCGATACTCGAAAAATAAGAAAAGGCAGTATGTTTTTTTGCCTGAAAGGCGATAATTTCAATGGAAATGAATTTGCAGAAGAAGCGCTAAAAACTGGCGCAAATTATGTGGTTATTGATGAAGAAAAACACCAAACGAACCCCAATATCATTCTGGTGGAAAATGTTTTAGAAACGCTTCAGAAACTGGCAAATTTTCACAGAAAACATCTTTCCATTCCTGTTATTTCACTAACGGGAAGCAACGGAAAAACCACCACCAAAGAATTGATCAATGCTGTTTTGTCCAAAAAATATGTTACTGCCGCAACCACTGGCAATTTAAACAATCATATTGGCGTTCCGCTTACCCTTTTATCCATGACGCCAAAAACAGAAATTGGCATTGTTGAAATGGGCGCAAATCATATAAAGGAAATTGCATTTTTATGCAGTATCGCTGAACCCAATTATGGCTTAATCACCAATTTTGGAAANNGTAAAAGTGCAATTCAAAAACACAATGATTGAAAGCAACCTCATCGGAAAGTACAATTACAACAATATTGCGGTTGCCGTTGCCGTTGGTGATCATTTTAATGTTCCTGAAACCGACATTAAAATGGCCATTGAAAATTATATCCCGGCAAATAACCGTTCTCAACTCATTCAAAAAGGCAGCAATAAAATAATTTTAGATGCCTATAATGCAAATCCGACCAGTATGCAGGCAGCGCTTGAAAATTTTGCCCAATTAAAGGACGAAAATAAAGTAGTGTTTTTAGGCGATATGTTTGAGTTGGGAAAGGACAGTGTCGCAGAACATAAAAAGATAGCCGATTTGGTGGATTCCTATCACTTTTCGAATGTTTTTTTAATAGGAAAAGCATTTTCTGCAACCAATGCAAAAAATGCTTTTGTTTCCGAAAGTTTTGAATCTTTCAAAAATTCAATTAATTATTCAAACATTAACAATGCCACAATTCTTATAAAAGGATCTCGTGGTATGGCTTTAGAAAGATTGTTAGNNTTTTATTTTTTCTCTGTGATATTCAATTAAACCATCAATTGGCCGTCTGATAATTTTACCAATTTCAACCATATAATATCTTGCAACATCATTAATGATATCTTGGGAAAAGAAGGCAATTGAACCCACAAAATGAACAGGAACTTGGGTTGACTCTGTATAGGGCAATATTCTGTTGACAAAAAATTCCTTGATGCCCTTTTGCAGCACTTTATTAAAATAAGGCGTACGGTCGTTTTTAAAAATGAATTCGGCAAAATGCGCCAAATAAGCATTCGGATTTTGTTCTTTATAAATATTTCGTTTGATAACATCGGCATCCAAATCGAATTGCGATTCAAATAGTTTTGCAATCGATTTTGGCATTTTATTGTAATAATAATCCCGTATTAATTTTTTGCCGAAATAATTGCCGCTGGCTTCATCCATTAAAATATAGCCCAATGATGGAACCCTGACATCCACCTTTTTTCCGTCAAAATAACAACTGTTTGATCCCGTTCCCAAAATACAAACAATGCCAGGTTTTGTGGTTACGGCATAAACGGCCGCAAAAGTATCTTCTTTAACAACAATTTCAGCATTTTTAAAAAATGATTCAAATATAGACTTCAAAAGCGATGTCAATCTCTTTGTTCCGCATCCGGCGCCATAAAAATAAACCTCAGTCACTTTATCTTTGTAACTNNGCCTTTGTTGAACCTCCATCTGCTATTAGAATCATTTTTTTATTTTTTAAAACGGTTATTTCTTATTTAACGGAATGAATGTATTCAGCCAAATCAACCAGTTTTGTTGAGTAGCCAAATTCATTGTCATACCACGCCACTAATTTAAAGAAATTATCGTTCAAAGCAATACTTGCTTCAGCATCAAATACACTTGTTCTAGGTTCCGACACAAAATCTTGCGAAACTACCGCTTCATCAGTATACCCCAAAATGCCTTTTAATTCATTTTCCGAAGCATATTTTAATGCAGCTTTCACTTCTTCCATCGTCGCCGATTTTTCAGTTCTAACCGTTAAATCAACAACTGAAACATCAGCAGTTGGGATTCTGAAAGACATTCCTGTTAATTTTCCGTTCAATTCAGGGATTACTTTTCCTACAGCTTTAGCAGCGCCTGTTGATGAAGGAATGATATTGATTAAGGCACTTCTTCCGCCTCTCCAGTCTTTTTTTGACGGACCGTCAACGGTTAATTGTGTTGCGGTTGTTGCGTGAATGGTAGTCATTAACCCCTCAACAATTCCAAATTTATCTTGAATAACTTTGGCCAAAGGCGCCAAACAGTTGGTGGTGCAAGATGCGTTTGAAACGATGGTATTTGCAGCGGTAATTTTTTTATGGTTTACACCCATCACAAACATTGGTGCATCAGCAGATGGTGCTGAAATGGCCACTTTTTTAGCGCCTGCAGTAATGTGTTTTTGAGCGCCTTCCAAACTGGTAAATATTCCTGTACAGTCTAAAACTATCTCTGCACCTACTTCACCCCATTTTAAATCCTCAGGATTGCGTTCGGCAGAAATTCTGATTTCTTTTCCGTTTACGACTAAATTTCCGTTTTTTACTGCAACATCACCATCAAATTTACCGTGAACTGAATCATATTTTAATAAATAAGCCAAATGCTCCACTTCTAACAAATCATTTATTCCTACCACTTCTACATTCGGTCTGGCTACTGCTACTCTAAAAGCAATTCTTCCAATTCTTCCAAACCCGTTAATTCCTATTTTAATTGTTGACATAATCTATAATTTTTAATTTTTGATACTCGTTTTTATATTGATGTTATATTGATGTTATTTCTGCCACTTTAAGCAGCTCTAAACTAATGTCGTTATTCATTTTAATAGCTTTGTCCAAATCGACTTTAGTTACTTGATTGTTTGTGACACCAACCATAATTCCAGTTGACCTGTCCAATAAAGCTTCTACAGCCGCAACACCCAGCCTGCTTGCCAAAACCCTGTCAAAACAACTAGGCGAACCGCCGCGTTGCATATGCCCCAGAACTGATACCCTGATATCGTAATAAGGGAAATTTTCGTTGATATAATCGGCCAATTCAAATACGCTCTTGCCTATTTTATCGCCTTCGGAAACCACTATAATACTGCTGGTTTTTCCTTTTTCCTTACTGCTTTTAAGAGACTCCACCAACCTGTCCAATCCCAAATCCTTTTCAGGAATCAAAATTTCCTCGGCACCGGCTCCAATTCCCGAGTTTAAAGCGATAAACCCTGCATCACGGCCCATCACTTCAATAAAAAACAATCGGTTATGGGAACTTGCGGTATCGCGAATTTTATCAATTGCTTCAACCACGGTATTTAGCGCGGTGTCGTAGCCAATCGTGTTGTCTGTTCCATAAATATCGTTATCAATAGTGCCGGGAATCCCAACAATCGGAAAATTAAACTCTTCAATAAATCGTATGCCTCCTGTAAAAGTTCCGTCTCCGCCAATGACAATTAAAGCACTAATCCCGGCTTCTTTTAAACTGTTATGTGCCTTTGCCCTTCCTTCTACAGTCCTAAACTCGTTAGATCGCGCAGATTTTAAAATAGTGCCTCCTTTGTTGATAATATTGCTTACGTGGCGTGCGGAAAGCATTTCAAAATCGCCTTCAATCAAACCTTGATAACCTCTGTAAACGCCAACACACTCAATTCTATAATAAGTGCAGGCTCTTACAACGGCCCTAATAGCGGCATTCATACCAGGTGCGTCTCCTCCCGACGTTAAAACTGCGATCTTTTTTATTGGTTCATTCATAGGTAAAAAAATATAATACAAAGTTACTTTTAAAAGCATTTTCCGCCTACGAAACCACTTAATATTCACTAAAACGATTTCGTTGTATAAAACAAGATAAGGAGTTTATTTTAAACTCCTTATCTTGTTTTAATTGTTGTATGTTATTCGTTAAATTTTATAGTTGATTTTGTTTGTGAACTTTGCTTCCAAAACTGTTTAAGCCATAAAATAAAATGCACCTAATTGTCTTGAACTTTAAAAATATAAGAAGCCAAAGGATCAAGTCTAAATTTGATGGTGCCTTCTCCATTTTCAATTTTTAAATCAGCCTTTTGCGTTCCGTACAATTGGTCAATTAAATGATATTGCGCAGCTTTTAAATTCCACGCTGTTATAATTTCTTTTGGCAATTTCAACTCCAGCTCAAAGCTTTCTTTAGCGTCAAAATTCGAAATAATAATTAACTTTTCATCATTTGACCATCTTACAAAAAAAAATAAACGATGATTATAATTATTTAATTGCGCTCTGTTGTAACTATGAATTTCTTGATAATTACCCATTAAAGCATCACTTTTTAAAGTGAAATTCAGCAATCTCTTATAAAAATCACGAAGTTCTTTTTGTTCAACAGTTAATTGACCTCCGTCAAATTTCCCGTTATTCATCCATTTTTGATGATTTGGTACGCCTATATAATCAAAAATTGAGGTGCGTGTTGGTGTTCCGAAACCTGCATTTTCATTACCCGGCTCACCAACTTCCTGTCCGAAATAAACCATTGTAGGCGCCGTGCTTATGGTTGCAGAAACCACCATTGCCGGTTTCCCTTTTTCAGCTGAACCTGCAAAATCTGGACTTGCAATCCTCTGTTCGTCGTGATTCTCTAAAAAATGCAACATATTGTGTTCAATATCGGCCAAATCACTTTGAATTTTAGGCAAATTATCTGTTAATCCGTGACCTTGAACAATGTGTTTAATGGTATCATACAAGGCAACTTTATCATATAAATAATCCATTTTTCCAAGGCGAATATAATCTCGATATTGGTCAGGATTGTAAACTTCCGCCAAAATAAAAGCATCCGGGTTTTTCATTTTGATGGCGGAATTCATATAACTCCAAAATTCTACAGGAACCATTTCGGCCATATCATAACGGAATCCGTCAACGCCTTTATCAACCCAATATAAGGTGATATCCTTAAATTTCTTCCAAGAGTCGGGAACATCTTTGCCTTCCCAAAAAGCAAAATGCGTTTTATAGTCTTTGGTGGCATATTCTGCAGGCAATTCTTCAAAATCTTTGCTGCCATCAGGTTTAATTCCGTAGTTTATTTTAACGGTTTCGTACCAGTCATTTGCATCAGGTTGCACCAAACGCGATCCATTTCCTGTCCATTTTGCCGGTTTTTCATCAAATTTACCATCGGAAAGCGGATGATTTTCACCACTTAAAGGTTTGTAATTATTTTGCCATTTTGGCACCATAAAATCCTGGCCCGGAATGTAATAGAAATTATTATTTCTTTCATATTCCACATTTTTATTGTCGTTTGCACCAAAATCGCTCACGCCTTTCGGATTCGTAAGTCCGTGATATCCTCGCGCAATATGATTGGGCACTATGTCAATCAATACTTTCATTCCCAAACGATGTGTGCGGGCAATCAATGATTCAAATTCTTCCAAACGCTTGGCTGGGTCTACAGCCAAATCAGGATTAACATTGTAATAATCCTTAATGGCATAAGGAGAACCTGCTCTTCCTTTTACCACATCGGGATCATCATTTTCGATACCATATTTTGTGTAATCAGTAATTGTGGCGTGGTGCAAAACACCGGTGTACCAAATATGCGTAACGCCCAGATCTTTGATTTCCTGAAGTGCCTTGTCCGTAAAATCATTAAACTTTCCTACGCCATTCTCTTCAATGGTTCCCCACGGCTTGTTTGTGGTGTTTGTATTTCCAAATAAACGGGTAAACACCTGATAAACGACTTTCTTTTGTTCTTTATTCTTCACCACTAATTCCTGCTCTTTATTTTTTGGACTGCAATTGATAAAAACTGCCAAAACAATTATTAATAGACTGTATAAAACTTTTTTCATCTTATTATTTTTTAATGATGCTTATGGCAAAACCTCCGCCCGGAGCCAATTTTACTTTTAAAGCTGATTGATTGTTAATTTCAATTTTTCTGATGTTGATGGCGGTTGGATTTTCATTCCAGTGTGCCTCTTTTCCATCTTCATAAATAATGGCTTCATAGCTTACATCGGGACTTAAAAAATCAAATTTTAGGTCCATTTCTCTGGCATTTTCATCGGTAATTCCGCCCACAAACCAATTGTCGGTATTTCTTTCTTTTCTGGCAATGGTCACAAAATCACCAATTTCACCATTCAAGACTTTTGTAGTTTGCCAGTCGACACCAACATCTTTAATAAACTGAAAGGCCAGATTTCCTTCATAATTTTCTATTAAATCGGCCGCCATTTGTATCGGACTGTAAATCACGACATACAAGGCCAATTGTTGCGCAATGGTTGTATTTACCTGATTGTCTTTTTTCCACTTGTCAAATTTTATGTCGAAAATTCCCGGCGTATAATCAATTGGCCCAGCCAACATTGCGGTAAATGCTACAATGGGTAAATGTTCCGGAGGATTCCCGCCATCAGTTGCCCAAGCGTTAAATTCTTGTCCGCGCAAACCTTCACGAGCAATAGTGTTTGGATATGTTCTTCGCAAACCGGTATCTTTTATTGGTTCGTGGGCATTGATGGCAACCTGATATTTTGCCGCTTTAATCACCGAATTGTTATAGTGATTCACCATAAATTGACCGTGATGGTATTCCCCTATAGGCATCAGTTTACCAACATAACCAGATTTTACGGTATGAATTCCCAAGCTTTGCATTAACGCGTAAGCGGTGTCTTGTTGTTTTATGTAATTTTCAACATTACCAAAAGTCTCGTGATGCATAATTATTTCCACACCTTTTTCTTTTCCGTAACGCACCACTTCTTTAAGATCATAATCGGGATATGAGGTCACATAATCAAAACCGCCTTCATTCGGATCCCAGCCGTTATTCCATCCTTCAACCAAAACAGCCCCAATATTATTTTTTGCTGAAAAATCTATAAATGCTTTTGCATTTTCAGTAGTTGCCCCGTGTTTGCCTGAAGCCATTCCCCATGTGGATTTTCCCAAATGCAATTCCCACCAGATACCTGTATATTTTGTAGGTTTGAACCAAGAAATATCGCCAATTTTATTTGGTTCATTCAAATTAAGGATCAAACGTGATTCAATTAAATCGCCGGCTTTCTCTGCAATTTGAAGCGTTCTCCAAGGTGTATGAAAAGGAACGGCCCTTTTTACTTTATAATCGTTGTTTTCTGATCCAACCAATTCACTGGTCATTGCCAAATTTTCCTTATCAATTTTTAAGGTCATTGCCGAATAATCCACCAAACTTGCCTCGTGAAAATTCAAATAAATTCCCTCATCCGTTTTCATAGTGACGGGTGTATTTACCGCATTTTCAGGAATGTGGGTTTTTGATAGATTTGGATGGTTTGCTTTTGCAAGCGCATCAATTTCCGTAAATTTTGAAGTGGTGTACAAATGTTCGTATAAATCCCAATCGCCTGGAGTCCACCAAACAGTATGATTTCCCGTTAGATTAAACTGCGTATTTTCATCAGTAATAATCACTTCAGAAAAATTTTCCTGCTCAGGAAACTCATAACGAAATCCCAGTCCGTCATTATAAACTCGAAATACTATGGTCAATTTTCGCTTTAAATCAATTTTTTCCTGAAGCTCAATTTTTAATTCCTTATACTTATTTTCAACTTTGGTTTGTTCGCCCCAAGGCATTTCCCAAATTTCATTAAAATCACTTGTTGTTGCTTTTACAATTTCAAAGTTGTCTTTTAATGAAACCATATCTTTTAAATCGAAACCGCCCAAAGTTGATGTTTTTATGACTTCCTTGTTTTTGAAAGTCACCAAATAAATTGGTCCTCCTTTTTCGGTCAGCTTAAATTCAACTTTAACGTTTTCATCGGGTGACGTTACCGTTGTTTGCCAATCGTTCTTTTTAGAACAGGAAAACAGCAAAATACTTAAAAATACAATGCTTAATTTTAAACTATTATTCATTTTTTATTGATTTTTCTTTTCTAATAAAACAATGGCAAATGGCGTATTTAAACTGACCATTCCGTTTTTAACCACAACTTCTGTGTTTGAATATGCATCAACCAAAACAGCGCCTTCAACAAATTCGGCACCCACATTTAGTTGCTTTTCACCAATGTTTAAATCCAATCCAACAACCACCGCATCCTTAAAAGCTCCTTTTGAATAAGTTCTTTGAAAAACGTATGGTTGCTCACTAATCATTTTATGGATTCCTGCACCGACTGAAAGATGGTTATTTCTAAATTTTCCCAATTTTTGCCAATGTGCCAAAATCTCTTTGGTTTTTTCATTATTTTCAATATCGTTCCAATTCATATTAGAACGCAGCGTGGCATCACCTTCAGTGCCTTCAATAATTAATGTACGCGCAGATTCATCGCCATAATAAACTTGGGAAGTACCCGGACATAACAATAATTTGGTGGCCGATTCAAAAGTTTTTGTTCTTTCTTTGTCGAAAGGCGCGCCATCATCATGAGAACTTATGTAGTTTAAAACGCCAAATCCCTTTAAATCATTGTGTAAAATGGTGCCATATTTAGAAAAAAGCGCCTCGTAAGAAGGCAATTGCGCGGCATTCCATTTAAATTCAAAATTGATCAAACTATTAAAACCATTCTCAAAATAATTGACTTTTTTGTCGCCAAAATCATAAATTTGTCCGCCGGAAATGCTATAATTATACACTTCACCAACCAAATAAAAGTCATTATTATCCAACACTTTCTGCGGATTGTTTTCTTTCCAAAAATTGAAAGCGTAATTACATTCCTTTTTAAAATCACCCCAAACACTTTCTTCTGTATGCTTAACTGTATCAGCCCTGTAGCCATCAATTCCTAATTCGGTAATATAATCTGTCAGCCATTTAATGATGTAATATTTTGGCGCTCTCGGATAACCGGTTCTTTTGAAAAATTCGTCCAATTCCTTCATTTCCTGATCATATCTTCCCTCCTCTTTCCATTTGTTAGCCAAATGCTTCGGAATTTCAACACCTTCGTTGCTTTCGGTTTTTACATCCGGAAGATTTTTAACCAAGGTACAAGCTGTGGTAGTTTCATAGGTTTGATAATTGCATTGCGGACCGGTTCTCACCCAATCTGTCGGCCAAACCTCATCAACTGCTGTTACGGGTCCAGTATGATTTATAACGCCGTCCAACACAATCCTGATTCCTTTTTTGTGGGCATGTTCCACCATATTTTTCAAATCTGCCATCGTTCCGAAATTTGGATCCAAAGCGGTCCAGTCTTTTGCCCAATAACCGTGAAAAGCATACGTTGCACCGGTGCCTTCATCAACGGCTCCGTGAATTTGCTCCACAATTGGGGTAAACCAAATGGCGTTAATTCCCAAATCGGTAAAATAGCCTTCTTCAATTTTTTTGGTGATTCCTTTGATATCGCCGCCTTCAAAACCTCGCAATTTCGCTGTGGATTTTGTTCGGTTAAAATTGATATCGTTCAACGGATCCGCATTGTAAAACCGGTCGGTCAGCAAAAAATAGATATTCGCCGCTTCCCATAGAAAAGGTTTTTTAGCGTTGGTTACATCAGTCATTTCACCATTTTTATTTTGTTTTAATTCGGCACAACCCATAAACAGCGTCGATAAAAGCATTAAGGTTATATATTTCTTCATCTATCAGAATTTTATTTTTAGGTTTTTGGTTTTGCTGTTTTTAAGTGAAATTAAAACAGTCAGAGTGTTGTTTTCTTTGTTCCATTCAAAGTTATGCCCTTTCACTTTTTTGGGTTTTGATGAAACGTTATGAACTATCAAATTCATTTCTTTTGATGAATATTCAAAATCACTTCCCAATTTTTGTTCAATTTCGATATGGAGTTTATCATTTTTGAATTCACTTTCAAAAGTTAACATTTCATACTTTCCTTTTTCAAAAGCATTTGGCGTTTCACCGTCATCATTGTACAAATGACCTTCGCTTTCTTTGACGGTTTCATCAAAATAAAAATGCAATTCAAATGATTTTAAACTGTACAATCCAGTATTTTGGATTGGTGGAATTCTCGGAATAAAAGCGCCGCCGCGAACATACACCGGAATGCTTTCTTCATTTAAGGAAACTGTTTTTGTTTGTCCGCCCGCCACTTTTTCATCGGTATAAAAATGATACCAGTTTGAATTTTCAGGAAAATAAACAACCTGCGCTTTTAAACCTGATTGCACCACCGGACTCACCAAAAAATTGTCGCCCCACAAATAGGTTTTATCGTTTATGAATGTAGATGCGCTGGCATCATCAAAAAATAAAGGACGCATTAAAGGCGTTCCTTTTTGATTGTTATCAAAGACCAAGGTGTAATTGTAAGGCAATAAACTGTAACGCAATTCGATTGATTTCTTGGCCAATGCTTTGGTTTTTGGTTCTCTAAAAACAGGTTCAGATGGCACGTCTTCCTGCGCGTGCGGACGATAAATAGGCTGAAAAACTCCATATTGCAACCAACGCGAGTACAATTCATCATCTAAATTGGCGCCTGCAAATCCGCCCAAATCGGAATGCATAAATGCCATTCCCTGCATACCCATTTGCAGTGCAATTTCAGGTTGCGACTGCAATCCTCCCCAACTTCTATTTACGTCGCCCGACCACGGAATCATTCCGTAATGCTGGGAACCTGAATAACCAGCGCGCATTAAAATAAACGGACGCTGATTTGGAAACTCCTTTTCATAGCCTTCAAAAATGAGTTTTGCCCAGTTATGACCATAAATATTGTGAACTTCATCGGCCGAACCTGTTGCATGCTGCAAATCTGTCGGATGCACCTCAGGCTCACCCAAATCGCCCCACCAGCCGGCAACGCCATAATCGGCAAATTTTTTGTAAACATTCCAAAACCATTCTTTTCCTTCTGGCTTAAAAATATCGATGATTCCTGTGTTTCCGAAGTAAAAATCGTAAGCATAAGGTTTGCCTTCTTTGGTTTTTCCCAAAATATCCTTTTCAACCGCTTCCTCCCATTTGCTGGAAGTGGTCAGCACAAAAGGCTCGGTAATTAAAATGGTTTTAACGCCTTTTGCCTTTAAATCGGCAATCATTTGTTTCGGATTTGGAAATGAATCTTTCAAAAATTCAAAATTTCCCATCGTACCTTTTAATTCTTTTCCAAACCAATATAAATCCAAAATAATGGCATCAACCGGAATTTCTTCTTCCAGGAATTTATCAATCGTATTGATGGTTTCCTGTTGGGAATGATAACCAAAACGGCTGGAGAAATTCCCCAGAGCCCAACGCGGAATCATCGGTTGTTTCCCTGTTAAACTGGTGTATTGGTTAATTAAATCTTTCCAGGAATCACCTGCAACCACCTGATAGGTTTTTCTGCCTGAAATAGTTTCATAAATTAAGGAATTGTCTTTTTTGCTGTCCAAATCCAAATAGCCAATCGGCGCATTGTCAAAATGAACCGCATATAAATTGGAAGAATATACCAAAGGCATGGTAAAATTCATCAATTCCGAACGCGTTTCGTAGCCGTAATGCGCACGGTTGTAGAGTTGCAGTCTATTGCCCCGGCGGTTCATTCCCAAAGCACGGGCACCGCCGCCAAATAAAATTTCATCAGCCGTTAAATTGAAATCCAATGTTTCAAATTCCGCTGTTTTAACATAACCTTTACGTTCAGAAATTAAGGATTTATTTTTATAAAAATAGGCAATTTGAAAAGGCGTTTTTGTGATTTGTACCGAAATTCCTTCTGTAGTTAGCTGAATTGAATTTTCATTTTCGGTTACTTTAAATTCCGTATTTTCAGGATTCAAGACCACCGAGTGTGAATTGGGATTGTAAACTTCTCCATTTGGAATGAACGAAGTTTCCACAATTTTTGTCGAATAGGGTTTTATTAGAAAAACGCCATCATTGGTTTTTATCTCAATAATTGCATTCTTTTGATTTATGGAAACAAATTTTCTGTCAGCATTTTGCGCATTTAAAAATGAACTTCCTGCTATAAGAAAAAATAGGAAAAGCTTTAATAATTTCATCTGTTTAAATTTTATTTTTTAGCGGTACAGATGCAGCTTGCCCGCCTGCCGGCTGGTTCGCCATTAATCATTTCTTTGTGTGTCAAAATTTGTAATGCTCGTTTCATCTAGTTTTTATTTAATAAAAATTGAACCGGGATTTGAAAACGCTGGTTCCAGGAGTTTTCGGAATGGTCATGGCCTTCAAATTTTAAGTTTTTGGAATTGTATTCATCATAGCCTTTCAGCTTCAAAACCTCCGCAACCCGATGTTGGTATGGCAAATAAAATTCGTCCAAAGTTTTTGTGCCATAATCAAAATAAATTTTATGTGTTGCCGGTGAAGGTAAATTATGTGCTAAGTAAGTGAAAAAAGATTCAGGAACCGGCGAATTTTCCTGTGGGGCAAACCCAATCCAATGTGTTGATAAACAAGCTGCACCACCAAAAACCTCTGGATATTCGCACAAAGCATACATTGAAATTAAGCCGCCCATACTTGAACCGGCAATAAAAGTGTTTTCTGAATTTGTATAGACAGAAAAATTACTGTCGATAAATGGTTTCACTTCTTCAACTATAAACTTTAAATAATTGTCGGAATTTAATCCTTTAAAATCGGTTCCAAATTGCTTTTTTGCAGTTTCAAAGACAGAATCCTTAAATTTTTGCGGCAATAAATCAAATGGTTTTTGCGGATAATAATCGGTGTGGCGAATGTCTGAATGATTCCAGATTGCCACTACGATACAGTCTTTTATTTTTGAAGAATCCAGTAAACTTCCTACAATTTCATCCACTTTCCACTCCTGTTTGTTCCAGGTTGTTTCAGCATCAAACAACATTTGTCCGTCGTGCATATACAAAACAGCATATTTTTTAGTTTTGTCATAATCACTTGGCAACCAAATATCCACAGTTCTTGGTCGTGCAAATTTGGAAGGAAAACTGTCAATTCTTTTGAGCGTTCCACTTGAAAGGTTGATGATGTCTAAAGTTTTCGCAACCAATTTATTTTCAGAAGGATTTATGTCATTCTTTTTGACTTCTTTGCAAGAGTTCAATAGCAGCATCAATACAAAAAAATAGTTGAACAACCTCATCTTGTTACTTTTTGGTGGTGAAAATTAAAACGCCTTTTGAACCTATTTCTAAGTTATTTTCAAACATCAATGCCTCACCGGTAATTATATTTTTAACTTGTTTTCCATTTAAACCAACCTCATCAAATCGGTTTAAATTTAAGGAAATCGGTTGGTCATTTTTGTTCAAAATCACCGCAACTATTTCGTCATTTTTTATTCTGAAAAGCACATAAACCCCATTTTCAGGCGCAAAATGAATTGTTTTCCCTGAATGAATGGCCTCACTATTTTTACGATAATTCAACACTTTCTTCAAAAATGACTGTATTTCGGCTTGGTCAGAAGTCAATCCTTCTCCAGTAAAAGCATTAACTTTATCGTCCTTCCATCCTC
This sequence comes from Lutibacter sp., assembly GCA_003516285.1. Taxonomy (GTDB): domain Bacteria; phylum Bacteroidota; class Bacteroidia; order Flavobacteriales; family Flavobacteriaceae; genus Lutibacter. Next base: position 50,232 of record DPCK01000020.1, read on the forward strand.
CGGGAAAGTCGGTTCTGATCAAACCGTGATCACCAGGTTTCGATGAATTTTGCATTAAAATTTCTGTTCCGTAATACAATTGCGCAATTCTTGGCAATGCAAGCATATAGCCCAGCGCCATTTTGGTATTCACCACATTCTCTTTCAATTGGGTAAAAATGCGGTCCATATCGTGGTTGTCCGGAAATATCATAATGTTGCTAGGGCTGGCATAAGAAAAATCGTTTGCCAAACCTTCATACATTTTCACAAAACCATTGTCCCAGCTTTCTGCTTCATTTAAGGCATCAACAATGGCTTTTTGCATAGGGAAATCCATAGTGGAAGATAAATTGGAAACATAGCCATCCTTTGTTTTTGCGCCTTGCTGCCAATAACCAACCAAAAGCGGATTTACGCTCCATTCTTCCCCAACAATGCTAAAATTCGGATATTCATTCATAATGGCACCGGCCCAATCACTCATAAATTGTTTGTTTGGATACGGATAAGTATCTTGTCTGATACCGCCCAAATCGAGGGTTTCTATCCACCAGATACTGTTTTGAATGAGGTATGTTGCCAACAAAGTATTGCGTTGATTTAGATCGGGCATGGATGAAACAAACCAGCCTTCGCTCATTAAATTCTTATCTTTAACCGAAGCATAAACATCCTGGTTTGTGGTTCTTCGGTGATTTGTGGTTACCATATTATTTTTCAGAAATTCATCTTGGTAATTCACCCAATCTTTGGCCGGTAAATCTTTCATCCACCAATGTTCAAGTCCGATATGGTTCGCAACCTGATCCATAATCAATTTAATTCCTTTATTTTTAGCTTGTTGCGCCAAATCCACATAATCTTTCATCGTTCCAAAACGCGGATCAACCTCATAAAAATCGGTCATCGCATATCCGTGATAGGAGGCTTTTTTCATATCATTGGTCAATACCGGCGTTGGCCAAATGGCCGTAAATCCCATTTCATCAATATAATCCAAATGGTTGGTAATTCCTTTGATATCGCCGCCGTGTCGTCCATAATCATTTTTTCTGTCGACCGTTTTTTCATTCATCGTTTTTACAAGGTCATTGCTAACATCGCCATTTGCAAAACGATCGGGCGTGATCAAATAAATAACATCCGAATTATTAAATCCTTCCCTTAATTTTGAATCTTGGGTTCGTTCCTTCAATTCATAAGGAAAAGAAAAATCAATGCGTTTGCCTTTTTTTGAAAAGTTGATGTTGAATTTCCCTGAAACTGCTTTGGATAAATCCAATTTCAGAAACATATAATTGCTGTTTTCCGTTTTCCTGATAGCTGAAATCTGAATATTTTTATTGTCCACAGAAGGCTTAAACTGAGCGATATCTTTTCCGTAAATCAGCAATTCCAACTGATTGTGATTCATACCAACCCACCAGTTTGGCGGTTCAATTCTGTCTATTTTTTGAGCGTAACAACTTAAATTAAAAACAATTACAAAAAGTAAAATTATTTTTTTCATGTTTTATTATTTTTATTTAGTCCTAATTATTTTATCTGTTTAATAAATATTATGGACACACTTTTAATATTAATCCGCTTTTTTTAGTAACTACTTTTTGGTCAACACTCTCAAATACAATAGAACTTAAAAGATCTTCAAAACATTTCCCTTTTAGTTCGGGTATCTCTATTGTTTGCTTGTTGTTACTGTTATTAATAACTACAATTAATTTTTGATTTTCGTACTCTCGTTCAAATATAAGAACACCTTTCTTGTCATCTGTTAATAATGTTTTGTATGTACCTAATTGTAATGTTAAATTTTCATTTCTAATATGAATGAGCTTTTTGTAATGAGCATATAAAGACTGATTAATTTTCACTTTATCTGGTTCATGCATAGATCCTTTTACACTGAAAACTTCATCTTTATAATTAATATCATCCCAAAGCATTGGTTTTCTACAATCTGGATCATTAGCTCCCCACATTCCAACCTCATCCCCATAATAAATCATAGGAGCTCCTACATACGTCATTTGCATAACTACAAATAATTTCTGTAATTCTATATCTTTATTTAAAGGTTTACGAGTAGAATATTCTGAATTGTTCAGTGCATTAGAGGTATTAAAATATTTGCTCCAGTTTCTGAAATTTCCGATACCCCTATTAACAATATGTGAACCAATTCTATTAGAATCGTGACTTCCGAAAAGGTTTTGAGAAGCATGAGCTACTCCATTAGGGTATAATCCTCTAAGTTCTTTAAGTTTAATATCATATTCAGTAGCCGATATACTTGTAGAATCAGGATTAAAAAAGAATTCAGCTGAAGCAAAAGCAAAATTATAATTCATTTCTCCATCAAACTCATCACCTTGCATGTAGGGCATTACTTTGTTAGGAATATCTATAATTTCTGCGGTTATATATGCTTCTGGATTGATTGCTTTCACATGTTTTCTCCATTGTTTCCAAAAAGAATGTCCAATACAATAAGCTACATCTAGTCTCCAACCATCAATACCTTTTTCAATACCTTCATTTTTTGGATTCATCCATCTTTTGGTGGCATTAAAAATATATTTTTTAGGACCTTCAACTATTCCATTGCTGTCTTCTTTTAATTCAGGAAGTGATTTTACACCAAACCAGCCTTCATAATCAAATGTTGAGCCGGTTTTAGAATTATCCCAAGAATTGATAATGAACCAGTCTTTATAAGCCGAGTTTTGTTGGTTTTTTAATACATCCTGAAAAGCAAAACTATTATACCCCAGATGGTTAAATACGCCATCAAAAATAATTTTCATACCTCTTTTATGTACCTCGCTAATAAGCTTTAATACTAATTCATCTGCACTTGTCCAAACCCATGTTGATGGATCTAATGGATTTTCGGTGGCTATCAATTTTCTATCGCCTTCAGGGTCTGGACCAAAATTTGGGTCGATATGGTGATAACTTTCTCCATCATATTTATGTAGCGATGGAGATTGAAAAACAGGATTTAAATAAATAGCCGTAATTCCTAAATCGTGTAAATAATCTAGTTTATTGATAACTCCTTGAATATCTCCACCATACCTTCTTCTTAAAATATGTTTCCACATTTCTGGTTCGCCATTAATTTTTTCATAATCCTGAAGTTCATACCAATCGCTTTCCCAAGGATGAATTTGCCAAGACTTAGGAGCTTCCTGAGGGTCTGCCCCCTCAATATCCGCTAAAGTAGGGTTATTAGTAGTGTCTCCATCTCTAAATCGTTCAGGAAATATTTGATACCAGACTACTGTTTTTGACCATTGAGGAACGAATTCTTCTTGTTTAACGGTTTGATTTGTTTTTTTGAAAAATTGATTACAGCCTACCATAAGAAAGATAAGAAAAGTTCCCAATATCATACTTTTCATCCTAATCAATAAATTATTTATCATATTTTTAATATTTTTTAACTCAAAGTCGTCAAAAAAGCACTTGAATAGTCATTCTGAAGTTCATTAAGAATGACGAAAAATCATCTTTTTAAACAGACTACAACTTATATTGTAACTAATTGATTTGAAGGAATTAAAATTTTATTCTTGTTCACAATCATATGAATTTCATTTCCTGATTCATTAAAGAATTTACATTCGGTTTGGCTTTTGAAAACCTTGATGATATTTCCCCTGAAATTAATGGTAAATGAATACGATTTCCATTCTTTGGGTATTTGCGGATTAAAGGTTAAAATTCCATCTTCCCACACACGCATACCTCCAAATCCCTGCACAATGGACATCCAGGTTCCTGCCATACTGGTGATGTGGCAACCTTCATGAACTTCGTGGTTGTAATCGTCCAAATCCAAACGTGAAGTTCTTACATATTGCTCGTAAGCTTTTGGCATTCTGTCTATGGAAGCCGCCAAAATGGAATGCACGCAAGGAGACAATGAAGATTCGTGAACCGTTAAAGGCTCATAAAAATCGAAATGACGTTCTAAATCTTCTTTGCCAAATTTGTTTTCAAAAAAGAACATACATTGCAAAACATCGGCTTGTTTGATATAACAAGAACGCAAAATGCGATCCCAGGACCATTTTTGATTGATGGGTCTTTCTGAACTTTCTAACTCAGCAACCGGAATTAATTCTTTGTCCAAAAATCCGTCCTGCTGCAAATAAACATTGTGTTCCAAACTAAATGGAAAATACATATTTTCGGCAACCTGCAACCATTTTTTAGCTTCTTTATTGGTCAATTTGGTTTTCGCCATCACGCGTTTAAAATCTGCTGGATATTCTTGTTCAACCCTGTTCAAACATTCCACAGCATATTGAATGCACCATTTTGCCAAATAATTGGTATAGAAATTATTGTTTACGTTGTTTTCATATTCATTGGGTCCGGTAACGCCTAAAACCACATATTGGCCTTTTGCTTCAGAAAAGTTAGCGCGCTGGTGCCAAAAGCGTGCAACGGCAATCATCACTTCCAATCCGAATTTTGGAACATATTCAAAATCCTGGGTATAATTTACATAATTGTAAATTCCGTAAATCATCGCACCGTTTCTGTGGATTTCTTCAAAGGTAATTTCCCATTCGTTGTGGCATTCTTCACCGTTCATCGTCACCATCGGATACAATGCCGCCCCGTTTTTAAATCCGAGTTTTTCCGCATTTTCGATGGCTTTGTCCAACTGATTGTAGCGGTACAACAATAAGTTTTTCGCCACGCTGGCATCTTTAGTTGCCATATAAAAAGGAATGCAATACGCTTCCGTGTCCCAATAAGTGCTTCCGCCGTATTTTTCGCCGGTAAAACCTTTCGGGCCAATATTTAAACGGGCATCGGTTCCCAAATAGGTTTGATTCAATTGAAAAATATTGAATCGAATGCCTTGTTGCGCTTTTATGTCGCCTTCAATAATAATATCAGCTGTGTGCCAAATGTTGGACCAAGCTACTTTCTGGCTTTCCAAAAGATTCAAAAATCCAAGTTTATGTGCTTTTTTAACATTGTCAAAAGCCACTTCTATCAAATCCTCTTTTGGATAATTTAGGGAACTTACGCAACTTCCGTATTTATAAATGGTTGCGGTGTCACCTTTATTGACATTTAATGTATAGGTATAATGCAAAGATTTCTCTTCAACTTCGGTTTGTTGCAAAGCATTAACTTTTTCATTATTTACCGCGAACAAAACTTCCATAGCGGTTGCCAGGTGAAATGCTGTTTTTAAGGTTTTTGAAAGAATGCAACCGCTGTTTCTGCCGCTTACAATTTTTAGGATTTCCCAAAAATATTCATCGTAATTGGAATCTTCATTTACAATACCAGCATCAATATATGGAGAAAAAGTAATTTCACCTGAAAAATTGATTGCTTTTACGGCGTATTCAATGGCGCCTGTTTCATTGTATTCCAGACTTATAAAACGTTTTGTATTTACTTGGATTTCCTCACCGGTTTCAAGAATTGCGTTAAAAGAACGGCTAAGCCAGCCTTCTTTCATATTTAATTCTCTTTTGAAATTTGAAACTTTGCAAGTGTTTAAATCCAGTTCTGTTTCATTGATTTGGATGTCAATGCCAATCCAGTTTGGCGCATTCAGCACTTTGGCAAAATACTCCGGATAGCCATTTTTCCACCAGCCCACTCGGGTTTTATCGGGATAATAAATACCACCAATATAACTTCCCTGAAAGGTTTTTCCTGAATAATTCTCCTCAAAATTGGCGCGTTGGCCCATTGATCCGTTTCCAATACTGAACAGACTTTCTGAGGCTTCCACATTTTCGGGATCAAAACCTTCTTCAACGATTGACCATTCAAAAGGCTTAATATAATCTTTGTTCATCTTTTTAATTCATTAGATTTTTTAAAAAATCGGGTGTGATTGCTGTCATATCTTTAAAAACATAATCCGCTTCATACAACACGTTCGCGTCACCAATTCCTATACTGATCATTTTTGCTGCATTTGCAGCTTCTATTCCTGCGATAGCATCTTCTACAACCACGCAGTTTTCGGGATTTATCCCTAATTTTTTGGCACCTATTAAAAACACTTCCGGATCAGGTTTTGCTTTAGAAACATCATTCCCGTCAACAATGGCGGTAAATCTGTTTAAAAGTCCCACTTTCTCCAAAATCAACGGTGCGTTTTTACTGGCCGAACCCAAGGCGAATTTGATATCGTTGATTTCTAAAAAATTCAACAGATCATTCACGCCGGGCAAAATTTCTTCGGAAGTCATTTTATTTACATACTCCAAATATTCTTTATTTTTTTGAAGCAACAGCGTTTGTTTTTTTTCTTCGGATAAATTTACTTTTCCAATAGACAATAAAATTTCAAGCGATTTAACACGGCTAACGCCTTTTAACAATTCATTTTGTTCTTCGGTAAAATCGAAGCCCAAAGCATTTGCCAAATTTCTCCAGGCCAAATAATGATATTTCGCCGTATCTACGATAACGCCGTCTAAATCAAATATGAATGCGATTTCCTTATTCATCTGTTTAGTTTTTATTTTTTAGCGGTACAGATGCTGTTCGCCATTAATCACTCCTTTACAACTCAAAATTTGTCTTGCTCGAGTCATTTAAATTTTTATTAAAACTGTATCATCAACATCTTTTACCCTTACCACCAATATTGCAGCAATCAGTAAAGAAATACCGCTGATTATCAATGCGTAAATTGGGTTGCCTCCATAAAAATATTTTACGATCGGGCCGCCTATAATGGCGTTTATGATTTGAGGAATTACAATAAAGAAATTGAAAATCCCCATATAAACGCCCATTTTCTTGGCAGGAATTGATCCCGCCAAAATGGCATAAGGCATTGCCAAAATACTTGCCCAGGCAATACCAATTCCAAACATCGATAAAAACAACCAGTTTTCGTTTGGCACAAAATAAATGGATATCAATCCTAATCCACCAAAAGCCAGTGAAACGGCATGGGTTAATTTTCGACCTATTTTTTTAGCGATTGCCGGCAAAAAGAAAGCGTACACAGCCGAAACCGCATTATAAACCCCAAATAAAATTCCGACCCAGTCACCCGCAATTTGATACGCATCTCCGTGATCATCTAACGACAAACCATAAATGTGATGTGCAATGGCAGGTGTTGAAAATACCCACATCCCAAACAACCCAAACCAGGAAAAAAACTGAACCGAGCTCAATTGCCTCATCGTTAAAGGCATTTTTTTGAAATCGGAAAAAATATCCAAGAGGCTTGATTTTTCCTCTGCGGCTATGTCTTCTTCACTTTCAGGAGCGCTAAATTGTGCGGTTTCTTCCGGAGTATATTCTTTGGTGGTAAATACGGTCACCAAAATACTGGTCACCAAAACCCCGGCACCAATCACAAATGACAATAATAAGTTTAAAGGCACTTCGCCTGCTGCAGCGTTATTAGTAACGCCAAACCAATTTGACAAAGCATAAGGCAACCAGGAACCAATAACGGCTCCAATACCTATTAAGATGGTTTGCACAGAAAATCCGAGTGTTCTTTGATCTGAAGGCAATAAATCGGCCACCAAAGCCCTAAATGGTTCCATCGCAACATTAAATGATGCGTCCATAATCATCAACATCCCGGCTCCAACCCACAAAGCAGGTAAAAAAGCAGTAAACATATCGGCATTTGGCATTAATATCAATCCCATCGACGCCAATAAGGCTCCGGTTAAAAAGTAAGGCCGTCTTCGACCAAGTTTCGTCCAGGTTCTGTCGCTATAATAACCAATAATGGGTTGTACTATCAAACCTGTTAGTGGCGCCACCACCCAAAACCAAGAGAGTTCGTGGACATCTGCGCCAAAAATTTGCAATATTCTGCTGGCATTGGCATTTTGCAGCGCAAAACCCATTTGAATTCCAAGGAAACCGAAACTCATGTTCCAGATATCCCAGAAACTTAGTTTCCGTTTTTCCATAATGTAAGTGTTAAAAAATAAAAATACAATCAACAGCCGATAGGCTTTAATTAATTGTTTTTGTGTGAAGTGTGAAAAATAGTACGGGTCAAATATATAAATAAAATTTTAAGTTCAACCTTTTTTGACCTAAGATTTCAGTAAAAAAATCAACAATTAGGCACTACAACGTTGGAGTTATGGGCTTGGGTTATCTGTTATCTGATATCTGTTAAATGTTATTTGATGTTAAACTTCCGTCTTCCGGCTTCGGTCTTCCGGCTTTTAACTTTTTTAACTATCCAGCGTTGATCTTCTGATTTTTAAATTGGGAGAGATCACAACTTTCTGAAACTCGACAGGTGCTGTATTCTCAATTCTGTTAATTAACAATTCTGCAACCTGTTTGCCCATTAAAAATCCGTGTTGTTCAACACAAGTCAATGGCGGATCAGTATATTCAGAAATTAAACCACTGGTAAAACCAATAATGGCAATGTCTTCGGGTATTTTTAATCCGCTTTCCTTGGCAACTTTTAAAGCGATTGCCGCATATATTTCATTCACCGCTAAAATGGCATCGGGCGGATTTTTGCCGGCGAACACCCTTTTTATCTGCTCGTATAAATCCAAATTATCATCAATTTTGTAAATCAGGCTTTCATCAACATCAATTTTATTTTTATTTAACGACTTTATATAGCCTTTTTTTCTTAATGATCCGACAGAAATAAAATCTTGGGTTGTTAACAATGCTATTCTTTTTGAACCTATTTCAACCAAATGGTTTGTGGCCTTAAATGCACCGCCAACATCGTCAATAATTACTTTGTCACATTCAATATCATCGTTAATTCTGTCGAAAAGCACCAAAGGGAAATCGTCATTAATTATGGCTTCAAAATGTTTAAAATTCTGATTTTGCTGCGTTTCACGCGCAATGGAAACAATCAATCCATCAACGCTGCCATTGGTGAGTACACTCATGTTTGAAACCTCTTTTTCATAAGATTCGTTAGACAAACATACCATTACATTGTATCCCTTTTCTGTGGCATATTTTTCAATACCATTGATGACCGTTGAAAAAAAATGATGCACAATTTCGGGAACAATCACGCCAATAACCGATGTTTTTTGACTGCGGAGCTGCAAAGCCAGGTTGTTTGGCTTGTAGTGGTAATAATCGGCAAAGGCCTTAATTTTCCCTCTTGTTTCTTCACTAATTTCGTGACTGTCTTTCAGCGCTTTTGAAACCGTAGAAATGGAAACACCAAATTCTCTTGCAATTTTTTTAAGGGTAATTCTTGGTTTCATTTGTTAAGGTTATATGTTAATTGTTATATGATTATAGAAATTTAAAAATCAAAATAGTTCACTAAGCGGAGTTGTAGTGAAAATCTACATTCTGAATTGATTTATCAACCTGCTTTCAAATATAATTTCAACAATGTTTTCTAAAAATAACCAAAACGGCTATTCTCCACAAATATAAACTTTATCCTTAAAAAAACGCAGTGATTTTAAAAAGAACAGGGGTATAAAAAACCCTTAAAAATTAAAAAAATTACTTATTTGGAAAATTTTCGTTAAAACCATTGAAAATTAGCAACTAAACTCTAACGTTTGCGTAAAAAAGTTACAAACACGAAAACGTTTGCGAAACTTTAAAACTGATGGTTATCATTGTTAAATTAATGTTAAGTATGTAAATTCACAATGTGAAATGTGATAAATAGTACAACAATTTAAAACAAACTTAATTATTAATTAACTTAAAATAGATGAAAAATTTTAAAATTTTTTTGTTTAATGTCATGCTTCTTTTGCCTTTAGTGATGTTTGCCCAGCAAGCCGTAAAAGGAAAAGTTACAGAAGCAGCGGGCGGTACAGCACTGCCAGGAGTTGGCGTTATTATTAAAGGAACTACAATAGGAACCGCCACAGATTTTGACGGGAACTATACCTTAGAAAAAGTAAAACCAAGCGATGTTTTGGTATTTTCTTATGTTGGGTTCAATACGCAATCAATTACTGTAGGTAACAATACTACAATAAATGTTATTTTAACTGAAAGCGCCGAGTCGCTTGATGAAGTTGTAATTATTGGTTACGGTACTACCACCGTGAAAGATGCAACAGGATCGGTTACCTCAATCAAATCCAAGGATTTAAATAAAGGTGCCATTATTTCTCCCGATCAAATGCTTACGGGTAAAGTTGCAGGGGTTCAAATTACCTCAAATGGTGGAGAACCAGGAGGTGGTTCAACTATTAGAATTAGAGGCGGTGCATCCTTAAATGCCACAAACGATCCTTTATTTGTTATTGATGGAGTTCCTGTTGATAAAGAAGGTATTTCAGGTGTCAGCAACCCGTTAAACACAATTAACCCTAATGATATTGAATCTTACACTATTTTAAAAGATGCATCAGCAACTGCCATATATGGCTCAAGAGCATCAAATGGGGTAATTATTATTACCACAAAAAAAGGGAGTGGAGATGGTTTTAAAGGATCTTATACTGCAAACTTTTCAGTAAATGAAAATTTAGACACTGTTGATGCTTTATCAGCTGACCAATATAGGACTTTTGTGAATGAACATGGACTTACTTCTGATATTGCTTTATTAGGAACTGCAAATACCAATTGGCAAGATGAAATCTTTAAAACTGGCTACGGAACAGATCATAACTTAAGTTTACAAGGAGGCTCTGAAAAAATTAATTTCAGGGGGTCTATCGGTTACACAGACCAATCTGGAACTTTATTGACTTCAAAACTTAACAGAGCAACTTATTCATTAAGTATTGGTTCAAAATTGTTTGACGACCATTTAAAAATAGACGTAAATACCAAAGTGTCTATGATTAACACTCAATTTGCAGATTGGGGAGCTATTGGCAATGCAATTTCATTCGACCCAACAAAACCTGTATTCGACAATAATCCAAATTATGGTGGCTATTGGGAATGGTTACAGCCAAACGGAAATCCAATAACTGTCGGAGCTCCGAAAAATCCTGTAGCCTTATTGGAATTGCGTGACAATTCGGCAAATTCAAGCAGAAGCATCGGAAATATTCAATTTGATTATAAAATGCATTTTTTGCCTGAATTAAAAGCCAACCTTAACTTAGGATATGATATCTCAAACAGTATAGGTGACAATAAAATATTTAATTCGGCCACAGCGAGCAGTATAGAATTGGCAAAATCAGGTAACATATCTCATTATGAGCAAGATAAAAAGAACATCTTAATGGATTTTTATCTTAATTATGGCGCAGACTTAAAAGCAATCAACAGTACCGTTGACTTTATGGCTGGTTATTCTTACCAAAACTTTAAAAATGAAGGTTTTAATACAGACAATATTCAAGACAAAACTTTAACTGAGACTTTTGACTATTTTAATGAATTAAATTTACAATCATTTTTTAGCAGACTTACCTACTCATTGGCCGATAAGTATTTATTGACTTTGACTTACAGACGTGACGGTTCTTCAAGATTTAGCAAAGACAACCGATGGGGTAATTTCCCTTCCGCAGCTTTTGCCTGGAAAATATATGAAGAAGAATTTATGAAAAATTCTACAGCCATTACCAACCTAAAACTTCGGTTAAGTTGGGGGTTAACAGGTCAGCAAGATATTGGTAGTTACTATCCTGCAATTGCAACTTACTTGGGAAGTACCAGCACTGCACAATATCAATTTGGCAGTAATTTTGTGAACACTTTTAGAGCAGAACCTTTTAACACGACTTTAAAATGGGAAGAAACAGAAACGTATAATGCCGGACTTGATTTTGGAATCTTAAATAACGTGGTAAGTGGGTCTATTGATGCTTATTTTAGAAGAACTAAAGATTTATTGAACTTTATCCCATTCCCAGGTGGATCTTCATTATCTAACGCAGGAAATGCAAACATCGGTAAAATGGAAAATAAAGGTATTGAGCTTACCTTAAATACCAAACCAATTTCAACGGATGATTTAAGCTTAAATTTAGGTTTGAACTTAACTTATAACGATACTGAAATTACACAGCTAACAACAAACGATGGTCCAGACTATGAAGGTGTTCCGGTTGGTTTATTTAATGGAGGTGTAGGTAACTACGTTCAAAGACACTCAGTTGGGTATGCTCCCAATACATTTTTTGTTTACCAACAAGTATATGACGCAAACGGAAAACCATTAGAAGGTGTGTATGTTGACAGAAATAATGATGGCAGCGTTACAAACGCTGATAAATACAGACTGGAAAAACCTTCGGCTGATTATACCGTTGGATTTACCACAGATTTAAATTACAAAAAATGGAACTTCAATATGTCTTGGAGAGGAAGTGTCGGCAATTATGTGTACAACAACATAGACTCTAACTTAGGGTTTGAATTTCAATTGTTAAATACTGGTTTTCCAAATGTCATTGCAAATGGTGTTGAAAACGTGTTGGAATCAGGTTTCATAAATGGCGGCGCGGAAAGATATTTATCTGACTACTACGTTCAGGAAGCGTCATTCGTAAAATTAGACAATGTAAGTATTGGATATAATTTTGGCAGCGTTTTTGGAACAACATCAAACTTCTCAGTTACTGGTTCTGTTCAAAATGTATTGACCATCACTGACTATGTTGGATTAGACCCAGAAGTTGGAGGCGGTATTGATTACAACATTTATCCGCGACCAAGAATTTATATGGTTGGCGTTAACTTAAACTTTTAATTAAACAGAAATGAAAAAATATTCTTTTAAATTATTATTGCTGGGAACCATTGTAACACTGTTTACATTTACCTCGTGCCTAAAGGATTTAGACACCGTTCCCCAAGATAAAGATATTATATTGGCTGAGACATTATTTAATGACCCTGCTTCATATAAACAAGTTTTGGCAAAACTATATGCCGGATTGGCTATTAGCGGCCAACAAGGCCCTGCCGGAATGCCTGACATTACCGGAATTGATGAAGGTTTCAGTCAGTATTTAAGACAATACTGGTTGGCTCAGGAAGTAACTACTGATGAAGCAGTAATTGGATGGGCTGATGGTAGCTTGCCTGATTATCATGAACAAGATTGGACACCAAGCAATGAATTTGTAACTGCCTTATATAATAGAATTATCTACCAAATCACTTCTTGCAATGCGTTCTTAAGAGAAACTACCGATGCTAAATTGGCCGGAAGAGGTATTACTGGACAGTTATTGGCAGATGTGGAACTTTACAAAAAAGAAGCGCGCTTTTTAAGAGCGTTGAGTTACTATCACGCAATAGATTTATATGGTAATTTTCCTTTCGTAACTGAAGATGATGAAGTTGGATTTTTCTTCCCTCAACAAAAAAGCCGAGCAGAACTGTTTACTTGGATTGAATCAGAATTAAAATCTATTGAAAATGGTTTGGCTGCACCAAAATCAAATGAATACGGAAGAGCTGACCAAGCTGCAGCATGGACTTTATTGGCCAAATTGTACCTAAATGCCCAAGTATATACAGGCACAGCCAAATATGCTGATTGCATTACTTACTCAAGTAAAGTTATCAATGCAGGTTACGGTATGGAATCCTCTTATAAAAACCTATTTTTAGCGGATAACCATACTGCTGACGGTGTCATTTTTCCAATTGCTTTTGATGGTTTGAGAACACAAAGTTTTGGTGGAACCACATTTTTAATTCACGCTGCCGTTGGTGGCGGTATGAATCCTGCTGATTTTGGAATCAGTGGCGGTTGGGGTGGCAATAGAACCACGAGCGCTTTAGTGAACGCCTTTAACTCAGGAATTGATATCAGTGCTTCAAACAATGCCATTGGAGCTCCATCTAATTGGGGATTGGTAGGGTCTGCAACTGTTAATAGTTGGAATGGTCCTGATATGCCCCTTCACAGAATTGGAACTTCTAGTGTTTATTCTGGCTTCTTCAGTCTAAATGAAGGTGAAATTAAATTCAGAAGAGATAACGATTGGGGATTCAATTATGGTGATAATGGTGCTAACGGAACTGCAGAAGATGGTGGCGCAAACATAAAAGTGGCAGCTGGTTTGTATAAAATCACTTTTAATTTGGGTGCATTGACTTATACCATTGAAAAAGATCCAAGAGCCTTATTCCATACAGAAGGTCAAAAATTGGAAATAGAATCAATTTCAACTTTTACTGACGGTTATGCTGTAACTAAATTTAAAAATGTAGACAGAAATGGCGTTGCCGGAGGTGACACCAGCGGAACCTTTACCGATACTGATTTTCCTTTATTTAGAATTGCTGATGTGTATTTAATGTATGCTGAAGCAACTTTAAAAGGCGGTGGAGGAAATAATGCTTTGGCGATTTCTTATATGAATGAGTTAAGAAATAGAGGCGGAAAAAACTTTGGTAAAGTTACTGCAATCACTGAAGCCTTTATATTGGCCGAAAGAGCAAGAGAATTGTATTGGGAAGGACATAGAAGAACCGATTTAATCAGATTTGGAAAATTTTCAAACGGGGATTATGTATGGCCTTGGAAAGGTGGTGTAAAAGAAGGTATTTCTACCTCTGGCCATTTAGACCTTTTCCCAATTCCTGCAACTGATTTGAATGCAAATCCTAATTTGAAACAAAACAACGGATATTAATTCTAAACTAAGGAAAAATGAAAATAATATTAAACAAAATACTGCTTCTTATTGTTGCTGCTACATTTTTAGCTTCGTGCGACAAGGAAGAATTAACGGTACTAAATTCAGATGCTACAACTGTAGTTAGCTTGTCAAAAAGTGATGTGGTTTTGGCTAAAAGTGATGCAGGACAAGATGCATTAACCGTTTCTTGGACCGACCCTGATTTTGGCTTCGATGCTGGAGCTGAATACAAAATTGTATTCACCGCAGGTGAAAAAAGTGAAACTGTAGCTGCCGGAACCAATTTATCTAAAGTTTTTGAAACCGTTCAACTAAACAAAGTTTTACTAAAACTGGGATTAAAAGGTGGAACTCCAACTGAGGTTTCCGTCCAAATACAGGTAGTTTTAAGTATTTACCACAGTTTAAGTTCAAACAGCACTTCTTTTTCAGCAACAGCTTATGAAGATAAATTAGATTTATCAACCATTTGGGGAGTCGTTGGAAGCGCCACTGTGAATGGATGGGACGGACCTGATATGCCGTTTTATACCACTAGCATTGCGGATGTTCTTGTTGCCTATGTGACTTTATCTACTGGTGAATTTAAAATTAGATCTAATAATTCTTGGACCCTTAACTATGGAGACAATGGTTTAGACGGAACTTTAGATCAAGATGGAGCCAATATCCCAGTTACGGCAGGTACCTATAAAATAACTTTCAATTCAAGAACTTTAACATACACTATTGAAGCATATTCTTGGGGATTGGTTGGTGATGCCACAAAAAATGGTTGGGATGGACCGGATATGCCTATGACTTATGATTCTTTCTCTGATACATGGAAAGCAATTGTTACCTTGAAAGCAGGAGAAATGAAATTTAGATTTAAAAACGACTGGGGTCTTAACTATGGAGATACAGGAGCAGACGGAACACTAGAAAATGGCGGTGCAAATATTGCTGTTACAGCCGGAAACTATTTGGTGGTGTTAGATTTGAAAAACTTAGTATATACCATTACTCCAATTAATATTTGGGGAGTTGTTGGATCAGCTGCACCTAACGGATGGGACGGCCCTAATGTGCGTTTTACCTTAGACTTCAGTAAAGATGATGTTTGGGTGATAAATCGCATTGCATTGACTTCCGGTGAAATTAAATTTAGAACCAACGACAGTTGGGACGTAAATTATGGTGATGATGGATTAAATGGATCTTTAGAAGCAGGTGGTGCCAATATTCCTGTTACTGCCGGCAATTATAAAATTGTTTTAGATTTTAGCAATTCATCCGCACCAACTTATACGTTGACTGCACTTTAATTCGTATGAATATTGCAAATAGAACATTTTAAAAAAATCTGCACAGAAGGTTTTCTGTGCAGATTTTTTCTTTTTATTAGAATTTCTGAAAAGAAATCATTAAATTAATCCTCATGAAAAAAACATTACTTTTTATTTTTTTAAGCTGTACCGGCTTCTTATTCTCACAAGTGAGCACGGTGCCAACAATTCCTACGGCAAACAATCAAATTACAGTCACTTTTAATGCCACAGGAAGTGAATTGGACGGCTATACCGGTGATGTTTACGCTCATACTGGAGTAACAATAAATGGTGTTCGATGGCAAAATGTTATTGCTGATTGGAGTGTTAACACAACAAAAGCAAAACTTACAAGATCAACTTCAAATCCCAATTTGTATACCTTTGTTATTACACCAACGGTTTATGGATTTTACGGGGTTGCCACTTCTGTTGTTATCACCGAATTAAATTTTGTTTTTAGATCGTCTGATGGTTCTAAGCAATCTCGACCAGATATTTTTATTCCCATTTATGCAGCTGGATTGAACATTGCCTTTACCAATCCCGCAAACAACAGCTCTTATAACCTAAACAGCAGCATCACTATTTCTGCGGATGCTTCTGTAGCTTCCAATCTGGAGCTTTTTGTGAATGGCACCTCCATAAAAACAGCGACCAATGCCACTGCTATTACAACTTCTTATATATTGACCACAGCAGGAAATCAAATCCTTAAAGCTGTTGCCACAAATGGCACTGAAGTTAAAGAAACAACGATCAATATTTTCGCAAAAACACCAACAGTGAATGCCACAAAACCTGTCGGATTAAAATATGGCTTCAATAAAAACCCCGATAATTCAGTGACTTTTTTACTGAAAGCGCCTTTTAAAAATGATGTGTTGATTTTAGGCGATTTTAACAACTGGACATTAAACGCCAATTACCAAATGAAAAAAGACGGGGACGATTTTTGGCTTACAGTTCCCGGTTTAGACATAAACACAGAATATGCGTATCAGTATTTTATAGATTACAGCATTAAAGTGGCTGATCCTTATTCCGAAAAAATATTGGACCCTTCAAATGACCAATATATTACAAGCGCCAACTATCCGAATTTAAAAGCATATCCCGTAAATAAAACGACGGGCAATGTGTCGACTTTTAAAATAAATCAGGAAAATTACATCTGGACAAATACCAACTTCACAAANNTTTAATGAAGCCATCACAAAATTAGATTATTTGGCTTCCTTGGGCGTAAATGCCATTGAATTAATGCCTGTAAATGAATTTGAAGGCAATGACAGCTGGGGTTACAATCCGTCCTTTTATATGGCTTTAGACAAAGCCTACGGAACCAAAAACGATTTTAAAAAGTTTGTGGATGCTTGCCACCAACGCGGTATTGCCGTGCTTGCCGATGTTGTTTTTAACCATTCATACAGCCAATCGCCACTGTTGCAAATGTATTGGAATAGTACAACCAATAAGCCAGCTTCAAACAATCCTTGGTACAACGTAAACCATAACCTGGTTGACAACACCAGCGCGCATTGGGGTTACGATTTTAACCACGAATCGGCTTATACCAAAGCCTTTTTTAATAATGTTTTAAGTTATTGGATGGAAGAATATAAAATTGATGGATTCAGATTCGATTTCACCAAAGGTTTTTCAAATACGCCTTATTATGGTGCCGACAATTGGGCAAGTGCTTATGACGCTTCACGGATTACCATCCTAAAAAATTATGCGGACCACGTTTGGAGCAACAATCCAACCAACAAACCATACGTAATTTTTGAGCATTTATCAGACAATTCCGAAGAAACCGTTTTGGCAAATTACGGTATTATGCTTTGGGGAAATATGAATCACAGTTACAACCAAAACACGATGGGCTGGGTCGATCAATCCGATATTTCTTGGATCTCCTACAAAAACAGAAATTGGAACAACGCGAATGTTGTGGGTTATATGGAAAGCCACGATGAAGAAAGGTTGATGTATAAAAACCTGCAATTCGGAAACAGCACCAACAGCGCACATAACGTTAAAGATTTAAATGTCGCTTTGGCAAGGCAAGAACTTGCCGGAATGTTCTTTTTTACCATTCCGGGACCAAAAATGATCTGGCAATTTGGGGAATTGGGTTATGATTTTTCCATCAATACTTGTTCAGACGGCACGGTGAGCAATGATTGCAGATTGTCAAAAAAACCAGTTCGTTGGGACTATTTTGACAACGCCAACAGAAAACAAATTTACAATACCTGGGCTACACTTACCGCTTTTAAAAAACAATATCCTGATGTGTTTAACACCACCAATTTTACATTGAATACAGGAAATACTTTAACAAAATCTATAGTGTTAAGAGGTGTTTCCACAGATGTTGTTATTGTAGGGAATTTTGATGTCACCGCCAAATCTATTACCGCCAACTTCACAAAAACAGGAACTTGGTATGAATATTTTACGGGTGAAGAAAAAA
>DPCK01000007.1 GCA_003516285.1 Lutibacter sp.
GGTCAACCTATATCAGGGACGTACATTAAAAACTTTGAGCCTTCACCTTTTAACTTTTAACTTTTTTAAATTCCCCCTTCGGTGGTTAGGGGGCGTTACCAATCTATTGGACGATAATCTTTTAAAAATTTACCGCTCCAATGTTTCCCTGTGTTTATGCCATCGAATAACGGATCCATAACGCGTGCCGCGCCATCAACAATATCCAATGGTGGCTGAAAATCGTGTACTTCTATTTTATGTTTTGACAAATCCACTGGATCTTCATCGGTAACCCAACCGGTATCAACCGCGTTTATATAGATTCCGCTTTTGGCAAAATCAGAAGCGGAGGTATGCGTCATCATATTTAATGCTGCCTTGGCCATGTTGGTATGTGGATGTCTGTCTTGCTTGGTAAATCGGTGGAATTTTCCTTCCATTGCCGACACATTGATGATGTGTTTTTGTCCGGTATTTTCTTTTTTCATTAAATTGGACAAGCGGTTGCACAGCACAAATGGCGCAACGGCGTTCACCAATTGCACTTCAATCATTTCCGTGGTTTCTATTTCGCCCAATTTCAATCGCCAACTGTTTGTTTTTCTTAAATCTACCTGCTGTAAATCGGCATCCAATTTTCCTTCCGGAAAAACTTCACTGGCCGTTAATGAATTGTCGAAACTATAAGGAATTTGCGATAATTTTGCTGAGGAACTCAGTCCAATTCCTGGTTCCGATCCGTGCCAGGTCACCGGAATATTTGTTTGGTTGTTGGCAATTTCCGAAGAAAGACTTCTCAATTCCTGCAAACAGTTGTGATGATTGCTGAGTAAATTTTTGGCAAACTGCGGTAAATCATCATAATTCATTTCTTCTTTTGCCATTAAATGATGGTAAAATCCGGCCGGTCTTCTAACGGTTTGCGCAGCATTGTTGATGAGAATATCCAATCGGTCATATTGTTGCTCTATATAATTGCAAAAAATTTCCACACTCGGAATATGTCTTAAATCGAGTCCGTGTATTTTTAGGCGATCGGCCCAATCAAAATAATCCTTTTCTTGGGAAAAACGCAATGCCGAATCGACCGGAAATCTTGTGGTGGCAACAACCGTGGCTCCTGCGCGCAACAACATTAAAGTAATATGATAGCCTATTTTTAAACGAGAACCAGTGACAACTGCCACTTGTCCGCTAAGATCGGCTGTTTGAAAACGTTTGGCATAATTAAAATCACCACATTCTGTGCACATCGTATCATAAAAATGATGCAATTTGGTGTAAACCGCTTTGCATACATAGCAATTTCGGGGAGATTCGAGTTCGAGTTTTTTGTTTTTTGAGGCGTCAATATGCTCCATTAACTTTGGCGCTTCAAAAATAATAGCTTCACGGGCGCTTCTGATACCAGTTTCTTTACGCGAATGCCGGTCGCGTGCAACCATTTTTCGTTTGATGGATTTTTTGGCGTCCTTTTTCCGTAGAGAAAATTCTTCACGAGTTGGGCGCGTTAGTTGTCCGGCAGCTTTAAACAACGCAATTCGTTTTTCTTCCGAAAGCTCAAAAACCTGATTGGTGTTTTCTACCAATTTTTCCAATATAGCAATGCAGGAATCAATTTGTTCCTGACTTACTTTACTAGATGTTTCCTCAATGTTAGGTTTCATAAAAAGCTGTTTCAAGCGGCAAATATAGCCATAAAAGGCCAAATGCTAAAAATCGCTGCATTTATTGTAGTTTATAAGCACCAAAGTTAAAAAGTTTAAAGTTGGTAGCGTTTAATTTTAATAATGCTCTTGATTTTTTAACCGCAAATTTCGCGAAAAAAATTCGCAAATAACGCTAGGAAAATAGTTGTTAATTCAACTCCTATGCTATCTTAAGCTACTTTTTTTTTTGCTTTTAATTCGTGTTATCACAAGTTGTAAGCTCGCGATAACTTTAGAAATAATTTCAAAATTTGGCTAAAGCCAAACATTATTACTTTTATTTTCTCCCAACTTAAGCTGGAAGCAATTCAAAAAACCTTAATAAAATAAATTGCAGCAGACTTTAGCCTTTGGAGACCTAAATACACAAAGAAAATATGCAAAGACCACAAGAAAAATTTGTAAAAAGAATAATAAATCTAAAATCGTAAATCAATTCGCGTTAGGGATTACTTCACGTATATTATTTTGTTTTGGAGTTCAGTGAACCATGTTTACAAAGGAAAACCTTTTTAGCGGTTTTTCACCGATAAAAAGTTTGGAACGAAAAGCCCGACCCGCCAGCTGGGCGGGGAACGCCAAACTAAATGACAAGAATGCCTAATAATAAAGTTTAATTAGGATATTTTTTTCTTGAATTTCTTTATAATCGGAGTTATTTTTGAGGCTGTGGGAATGGTGTCACCCAATAAGAATCCCCAAGGTTTTAGAGGTTCTATATGATCAAAAATAACTTTTATGATGGCTAGGAGCGGAATTGACAAAAACATTCCTGAGATACCCCACAAAGCATTCCCTGCAAATACAACGATGATGGCGAAAAGCGCATTGATTCTTACTTTTGACGATACAACCATTGGAACAATTAAGTTATTGTCTATCAACTGAATAATATAATAAATTCCTAAAACGTATAAAGCATACATACCAGAGTCTTTTGTGGCCAAAGCAACGGCCATTGGCAATGCAACGGCAACGAGTCCGCCAATATAAGGGATAACATTTAGCAATGCGCCCAGAATACCAAGCAGAATAGCATATTCAATGCCAAGCGCAAAAAGTGCGGCGGTGTTTAATATGGCCACAATAATGGCTTCAATCACCAATCCGGCAAGATAACGTTGGATAACGGTTTTTGTTTCGGAAATAATTTTGCTGATTTGGTTTTGGTCGCTGCTGACAAATACCCGGTGAATAAATTCTATAATAAGTTTGTTGTAATACAATAACAGAAATACGTAAACAGGAACCAATAACATCACCATCAATCCACTGCCTACCACAAACATCGTTTTACCAACTTCCGCACCGCTCATTGTGAGTGAATCATTTTTTGTATTTGTGATCCATCTATTCATTTTCCATTGGTTCAAATCAAAATAACGGGAAGCCCAATGGGTAAATTCGTTAATGGTAATAGTAAATTTTTCGACCATTAATGGCCAGGAATCCACAAAAATACTTGCCTGCCTAAATATTAAAGCCGCTATTGAAGCTGTGACTAAAATGGTAAGGAATAAAGTTAAAATGATGGCTACCACCCTATTCATTTTCATTCTTACAAAAAAGTTGACAATGGGATAAAGCAAAACGGCAATCATTACTGAAAAAATGAGCGGAACAATAATGTCCTGGGCAATATAAAGCATGCTGGTAAACACAAAAATCCCCACCAAAAGAATTGTTGTTTTTACATAAAATGGCAAGTTGAAACTACTATTTGTGTTCATACCTTAAAATTCATTCATAGGGGTCGCTTTTTTCTGTTTCATTAACTTTTTCAGTTGAATGACTTCCAAAAAGTTTAAAAATTTTACTGGCCATCGCTTTNNGTTCCAAAACCAACTGAAGTGTTTAAAATACCATCTTTGATAAAATCGGAATCACCCAGATCTTTTAACGTATTTAATATAATGTTTGCAGGCTTAACACTGTTATAAGCTGTTTGAAATTGTTCTTTCAATGCTTTACCTTCTTCAGCTTGTTGATATTCTAAACGAAGAATGGCGGCTCTAAGCTCGTGTTGCGTTTTTATTGTTTCCATAAATTCGTTTATTTTAATGCTTGTGAAATGATTAAATTGCTCAACGGTTTTTCAATCCATTTATGAAGAAAGAAATGCAAGATTAAGCCGGCAACTAAGTAAAATGCTGCCACAATAAAAAATCCGTAATAAAACTTCCCAAGAAGTTCGCCTAGGTAAAGCGCAACGCCAATGTTAAAAACCAGAAGAAACATTGAGATCATAAGGATGACACTAATTCTTGCTACCACAGATGTGGCCACAACTGTGGTTGTTTCCAACGCTTTTAGCTTTGAAATTTCGTAGGTGGTTTTACCAAAAGTTTCTGCTTTATCAAATAGTGTTTCAAATATACTTGGCTGTATTTCCATTTTTTTTTGTTTTTAGACAAATTTTCTTGCCATTTCACTTGCCGACATTCTTGACAAGATTTAAGGCCAATTTTGTTTGTCTTATTTTATAATTCGTTTGACATTAATTTTTCTTTGTATTTTTAAAATGCTTTTCCATTAACTCGGTAAATGTTACATTTTTAAAAGGTTTAGAAATATAGTCATTAAATCCCGTTTCAATTGATTTTTCTTTGTCACCCATAAATGCATAAGCAGATTGGGCTACAATAATTACCTTTTTGTTGAACCCCCTTATTAGCTTTGTAGCTTCATAGCCATTCATTTCAGGCATTTTAATGTCCATCAAAATCAAATCTATGTCGGGATTGTTACGACATATTTTTACAGCCTCTTTTCCGTTTCTGGCTATTAAAACTTCTTTAGAATATTTTTTAATTTGAATTGAAATCAACTTTTCTGTTGTTTCATCATCTTCAGTAATCAATATTTTAAGGTTTTTAGTTTGATTTTTTTCATCCAATATAACAGCAGATTTTTCAACAACTGTTAATACTCTTTGTTCCGAAATGAAAGGAATGGTAAAATAAAAAGTCGAACCTTTTCCTGTAATACTTTCTACCCAAATATTTCCTCCTAACAATTCAACATACGCTTTTGAAATAGACAAGCCCAATCCTGCACCTTCATAATTGCGACTTAAGGATTCGCTTCCTTGCCTAAACCTTTCAAAAATGAGTTTTTTTTGTTCTTGAGAAATACCAACGCCGGTATCTTTTACAAAAAATTCGATGAATTTTCCTTTTTTTGCATAGCCAAATTCAATGGAACCTTCTTTGGTAAATTTAATGGCATTTTTAACAAGATTTGTCAAAATTGCATAGAGCTTTTCCTTGTCTGTTTTTATAATAACATCATTTGCCGACAAAGAGTTTTTTGAAAATAGAAGGATTCCTTTATTCTCGGTCTCCGACAAAAAAAAGTTCAGGATATAATCAATTTGGTCATTTATATTTGTCTCTGAAATATTAACCTCAAGAATTCCCGATTCAATTTTCGAAATACTTATAATATCATTTATGATATTGAGCATTCGTTTTCCGCTATTCTCAATAATTCGGATATATTCTTGTTGTTTTTCGCCAGTAAGATTTGGTGTTTTCAACAATCCGGCAAAACCCAATATACCATTCATAGGTGTACGGATTTCGTGGGACATATTTGCTAAAAAAGCTGATTTTAAGCGGTCGCTTTCTTCTGCACGTTCTTTGGCTACTATCAATTCGGCAGCCCGTTTTTCTTTCTCGTTATTTTGAAAAATAAGTTCTCCATTGGCAATTACCAATTCAGCGGCCCTTTTTTCTTTTACTTCATTCTGAAAAGCTAGTTCTTCATTTGCAATCACCAATTCAGCGGCCCTGTTTTCTTTCTCTTCATTTTGATAGGCCAATTCTTCGTTGGCAATCACCAATTCAGCGGCCCGTTTTTCTTTCACGTTATTCTGAAAAGCCAGTTCTTCGTTGGCTATAATTAACTCTGAAGCCCGTTTTTCTTTTTCTCTGTTTTGAAAAGCCAGTTCTTTATTGGCAATCACCAATTCAGCGGCCCGTTTTTCTTTCACTTTATTTTGAAAAGCCAGTTCTTCATTGGCTATAATCAACTCTGCAGCCCTTTTTTCTTTTTCCTCATTTTGAAAANNCTTTTTTCTTTCTCTTCATTTTGAAAAGCAAGTTCAATATTGGCAATAATTAACTCTGCCGCTCGTTTTTCCTTCTCTTCATTTTGAAAATCAAGTTCAATGTTGGCAATAACCAATTCGGCTGCCTTTATTTCTTCTGATTTAAACATATAATTTCCAATTAATTGGTTGACTAAAAAAACAATATGAAACTGAATTGGTACTTGTTTTATAAACATTAGCTTTAACTTTCAAATAATAATCCATTAAAATGGCAATCATTACTTGAAAGTTAATTCACCAATTGCATTTTTATTTTATAGCTTTCTCCAAAACTTCATCCACAACTTCTTCCACTTCAATAATTTTATTTTTAGCCGTTTTAGTGGCCTCGCCTTTCATTGATTCAAATTTACTGGTGGCATTGTCAACAAATTCATTGAATTTTTCTTCAAATTCCTCCAAATAATCATTTCCTTTTTGAGAAATTTTCTTTCTTGTGTTCGATCCTTTGTGCGGCGCAAACAAAATTCCTAAAGCTGCTCCAACTGCAGCGCTTGCCAATGTTACTAAAATTACTTTTTGTGCTTTCATATTTTTATTTTATGTAATTAAAATTTTATGCTTACAAAGGTGCGTCCAAAACAACTCATTTTTGTTACATAATTTTAAATCAGACTTACAATATTCACACATTTTAATAAAAAAATATGCCAAAATTATAATTTTACAAGTATGTTTTTGGGCGTTCCCCGCCAGCTGGCGAGTCGCGCTTTTCATTTCAATCTTTTTTTCGGAGAAAAACCTCAAAAAAGGATTTTCACTGCAATCACTAACGCGAATAAAATTACGATCTATGAATTTGGATTTACGATTTTAATTCGTCACAAAATCTTAATCAATAAAAATATTGTTAAATTCTGCCAACCTAATTCAGACAGCAACAAACCGAACAAGATTTGATTATCTTTGCGCAAAATTTTCAAAAAAAATCAATGATTTCAGTAGAAGGATTAAGCGTAGAGTTTGGCGGAACAACACTTTTTAAAGATATTTCTTTTGTGATAAACGAAAAAGACCGCATCGCCTTAATGGGCAAAAATGGCGCGGGAAAATCGACTTTGTTAAAAATTATTGCCGGACATCAAAAAGCTTCCGGCGGTCGAATTTCTGTCCCAAAAGATAAAATTACCGCTTATTTGCCGCAACATTTAATGACGGAAAATGACCGAACCGTTTTTGAAGAAGCTTCCCAGGCTTTTTCTGAAATTCTAGCCATGCAAACCAAGATGGATGAATTAAACCACCAACTCACCACTCGCACCGATTATGAATCGGAAGAATATTACAATATTATTGAACAGGTTTCTTCATTGAGCGAAAAACTATACAGCAACGGCGAAATTAATTTTGATGCGGAAGTAGAAAAAATTGTGTTGGGATTGGGATTTGAACGCGCCGATTTTAACCGGCCAACATCCGATTTTAGCGGCGGATGGCGTATGCGCATTGAATTGGCGAAAATATTGCTGCAAAATCCGGATTTGATTTTATTGGATGAGCCCACAAATCACCTCGATATAGATTCCGTGCAATGGCTTGAAAATTTCCTGGTCAACAGCGGCAAAGCTGTGATTGTTATTTCTCACGACCGCGCTTTTGTGGATAAAATTACCACCCGAACCATCGAAGTGACGATGGGACGCATTTACGATTATAAAGTCAATTATTCCAAATACCTTGAATTGCGCAAAGAAAGAAGAGAACAACAACAAAAACAACTGGACGAACAGCAAAAAATAATTGCCGACACGCAGGAATTTATCGACCGCTTTAAAGGAACGTATTCAAAAACATTGCAAGTGCAATCGCGCGTAAAAATGCTCGAGAAGCTTGAAATCGTTGAAGTTGATGAAATAGATACTTCACATCTAAAACTCCGATTTCCGCCTTCTCCCCGCTCCGGAACTTATCCGGTAACGGCAGAAAATGTTTCAAAAACATACGACAAACATTTGGTGTTTGATGCTGCAACTTTTGCGATTCAACGCGGAGAAAAGGTCGCTTTTGTAGGAAAAAACGGCGAAGGTAAATCCACTTTTATCAAAGCCATTATGGGCGAAATTGAGTACGGAGGCAAGCTAACGCTCGGACACAATACGATGATTGGGTATTTTGCGCAAAATGAAGCTTCTTTACTCGATGAAACTGCCACTGTTTTTCAAACCATTGACAATGTAGCCAAAGGCGATATCAGAACCAAAATAAAGGATTTTTTGGGTGCTTTTATGTTTGGCAGCGAAGATTGGGACAAAAAAGTAAAAGTGCTTTCGGGTGGCGAGCGCACAAGATTGGCGATGATTAAATTGCTGTTGGAGCCGGTAAATCTATTAATTCTGGATGAACCCACAAACCATCTCGATATGCGAACCAAAGACATTCTGAAACAAGCGCTTATGAATTTCGATGGAACCTTGATTCTTGTGTCGCACGACCGTGATTTTTTAGATGGAATGGTGAGCAAAATCTACGAATTTGGGAACAAGCGTGTCAACGAACATTTTGAAGGAATCCAGGAATTTTTGGAACGCAAAAAAATGGTGCGTTTGAATGAATTGGAAAGTACTAAAAAATAAAATTCACAAAAAAATTGAAAGAAAAAATCAGCATTTTAGGATGTGGTTGGCTTGGAAAGCCATTGGCCATTAGTTTAATGAAAAAAGGCTTTGCCGTAAAAGGCTCTACCACTTCTGAAGCAAAACTTGAAGAGTTTCAAGAAATTGGAATAACGCCCTTTTTAATAAGTATTGATTATTTAACGCACAATATTTTAGCGTTTTTGGATTCGGAAATCTTAATTGTGGCCTTGCCTTCTAAATATATCGAGGGATTTAAAAATGTGATTTGCCACATTGAAAAATCACCCATAAAAAAAGTAATTTTCATCAGTTCCACTTCGGTTTATGGAAATTCTGAAGAAATTGTGACCGAAGCATCCGAAACGCTTCCATCTGCTTTAACGACCATCGAAATGCTTTTCAAAAATTCAACCCATTTTGAAACTACCATCATCCGTTTTGCAGGATTGTTTGGCTACAACAGAAAACCGGGAAACTTTTTTAAAGATGGAAGAAAAATTCCCAATCCCGATGGTTTTGTCAATATGATTCACCAAGACGATTGCATTCAGCTTATTGAAAAAATAATCGAAAAACATTCCTGGAACCAAATTTTTAATGGTTGTGCAGACACACATCCGACAAGAAAGGAATTTTACACAAAATGCACTTTAGATATAGGACTTGAAAACCCTGTATTTGAAGAAGTTAATGAAACTCAGAAAAAAATAATTTCAAACAAAAAATCGAAAGAATTATTGGATTTTAAGTATCAATTTGGTGATCTGTTAAAGCTAAATTACAGCGAGATATAGTTTGAATTAACTTAAGCTATTTATAACAATTTTACTATTTTATCGCTTAATGGTTCTGTTGTGCTATAAAAAACGTCGATTAATTTTCCGTTTTCATCCACCAAATATTTTTGGAAATTCCATTTTACAGAGCTTTCCATAACGCCATTCATCGATTCTTTGGTCAGCCAGCCATATAAAGGATGTTGACTTTCACCTTTCACATCTATTTTTTCCGTCATCAAAAAATCAACGCCATAATTTTTTTCGCAAAAGCTTTTAATCTGTGCTGTTGTTCCCGATTCCTGATTGCCAAACTGGTTGCAGGGCAAACCGATCACCACCAATTTGTTTTTATAAGTTTCGTGCAGTTTTTGCAAATCTTTATATTGTGGTGTAAACCCGCACTCGGAAGCCACATTCACAAAAAGAATTTTTTTTCCTTTAAACTGATTTAAATCTATCTTTTCACCAGTTAAGCTATTGATTGCTATATCGTACATATTTGTAGGTTTTAAGTTTGTTTTTTTTTCTTGAGCACAACTTGTGAAAATTGATGCAAACACCCATACGATTGTTATTATTTTTAAGGTTTTCATTTTTATTATAATTTAAATGTTACGATGCCACAATCTAAGTTAAATATTTGTCCGGAAATAGCAATGGCATTTTCTGAAATTAAAAAATCTGCCAAAGCCGAAACATCATTTGTCTTCAAATATCTTTTTAAAGGATGTTTTTCCGCGATAATTTCCTTCATGTTGTCATTTCGCAAAATTTTTAAAGCCAAATCTGTATCCGTAACTGTTGGCGCAATGGCGTTTACCCTGATTGTTGGGGAAAGCTCTGCTCCCAGTGATTTTGTCAATCCGTCAATGGCCGATTTTGAGGCGGAAACACTTGCGTGATAGGGCATTCCCAATTTAGTGGCTACGGTGCTGAACAACAAAATATTCGGATTGTTTCCGTTTTTAAGAGATTTCAAATACTTTTTAATTGTTTTTACAGCACCAATTACATTAATCTCAAAATCTGATCTAAAATCTTCTAAGGACAATGTTGAAATTGGTTTCAGATTTATGCTTCCCGGACAGTAAATTAGCGTATCAACTAATTCTATATCAGGAAATTCATCGTTTAAAACATCACAATTGTAATGCGTTAAATTTGGATGTTTGATTTCAGGAGCTGTCCTGCTGATGTTATAAACTTTGTTGTACAGATTCAATTGGGAAATTAAAATGGCATTTCCTATCCCTTTGCTTCCGCCAATAATCACTATATTTCTCATTTTTAGTATTTTAACTTTTGAAAAGCATATAAATGACAATCAAATTTAACTGTTTTTGATATAATTTTGAAGCTCTGCTATTTTTTGTGGATTTTTAAAAGCGCCGCCATAATACGTCGTAATTGTTGTGGAAGTATCATCTTTAATTCCTCTTGAACAAACACATAAATGTTTGGCATCAATTATAACCGCAATGTCTTCCGTTTGTAAAATATGCTCCAAATCTTTCCCTATTTGATTGGTTAATCTTTCCTGAACCTGAGGTCTTTGGGCATAATACTGCACAATTCTGTTCAGTTTTGACAAGCCGATTACCTTTCCTGAAGAAATATAAGCCACGTGTGCTTTTCCGAAAATTGGCACAAAATGATGTTCACAATTTGAATAAAACGTGATGTTTTTTTCGACCAACATTTGGTTGTATTGGTATTTATTCTCAAACAAAGACATCTTAGGTTTGTTCTTCGGATTTAATCCAGAGAAGATTTCATCAATGTACATTTTTGCGACTCTTTCAGGCGTTCCTTTTAAGGAATCATCGTTTAGGTCCATTCCCATAACATCCATGATTTCAGCAAACAATACAGAGATTTTTTCTTTTTTCTCTTTGTCGGAAATTTCAAAAGCATTGCTTTTTAAAGGTGTTTCCAAGTTTGTATATAAGTGATTGTCTCCGATGTCATTGATGGAAAAATCCTCGAAAAGGTTGTCTTCTTCAAGATCAAGCAGGGTACTCAACATAATTTTTTCTTGTTTCATAAAGTCTAATTTTAATATCTAAATCGTTAGGGAGTTTTGCAGTTAAAAGGTTATAAATCACAAATGCGATATTTTCGGCGGTTGGATTTAAATTTTTAAATTCTGCGACTTCAATGTTTAGGTTTTTGTGGTCAAATTTATTAATTACGGCGTGTTGAATGATATCGGATAATATTTTCACATCAATTACATAGCCAGTTTCCAGATCGCAATATCCGGTTACCTTAACTTCCAGGTCGTAATTATGCCCGTGAAAATTTGGATTGTTGCACTTGCCAAAAATCATTTGATTTTTTTTATCGTCCCAATTCGGATTGTGCAACCTGTGCGCAGCGTTAAAACTCTCTTTTCTGTAAACTGCTGTTTTAAAGTGATTGTTCAAGATATTTTGTTTAATATTCGTATAACAAAGTTAAACAAAATAAATAAAAGAAAAAAGACAACCGCTATTAATTATTTATTAGGCTATTGATAAAACTTATAATTGAAGGGAAAGAAACCTAAATTGTTATTCTGACAGAAAAGTATGTGCTCAATATTTTATTTCAGAAGTGAAAATTTAACTGGGATCTTTAAATAAGGTATACGCAATAAACAGTAAAAAGTATATGGCCAAGTAAAACCTGTAAAAATTCCGAAACTTTAAATATTGCTTATTTTCAGGATACATATTTCCAAAAAGCGCTTTAATTTCTTTAAAAAATAGCGGCTTTATATTGATGGTCCAGCTGTTGGTATCATAAACAATTTTGCGAAACTTGCTGCGATACATCGTAAGCGGAAGTCCCCAAATGATAAATAGCATTAACCAAATATGTTTTGTGATTTCCATTTAACTGTTACTTTTTTGGAAACCAAGGAAAAAACGCTGATGTCTTCTCAACATAATCCTTGTATTGCGGCTTGGTGTTTTTCAAGGTTTTTTCGAGTAAAGAAACACCGGAAACTTTCACAATTAAGAGCGTCATCAACAAAGAACTTAAAAGCGGCCAATAACTTCCTGATGCAACTGAAAACAACCCGTAAGCCCACCAAACAGTTGCATCTCCAAAGTAATTTGGATGGCGCGTGTATTTCCAAAATCCGGTATTTAAGACTTTTTCCTTATTTTTGGGATCAGATTTAAACCTGGCCAATTGAAAATCGCCGCCGGCTTCAAAAGAAAACCCGATAATCCAGATAATGATGGCAGCATAATCAAAATAGTTTAAACCACTTTCTCCAGCATAAAACTGGGCGCTCAATAAAGGTGCCGAAATCAACCACAACAAAAGGCCCTGAAGTAAAAAAACCTGGAAAAAGCTAATCCACCAATAACGATTTTCACCATAATCCTTTCTAAATTGTTGGTATCGAAAATCCTCTCCTTTTCCCAAATTACGCCGGCCTAAATAAATGGAAAGCCGCAAACCCCAAATAATCAATAAAGATAAAATAATCAATTTCCGAATTTCAAGACCCTCTGCTTTATAAAAATAAAATAAACCTAAAATTACAAATCCCAATCCCCAAAACGGATCAACAATACTTGCGTTTTTTATGAATACGCTCACCAACCAAAGCATTGTCATAGCAATTACAACAATTAATAATCCTGAAAAATATAATTCTGAATAACTCATAACTTAAGTTTTTTGTTTTGAAAGGGTGATTTTAATTGAAAATTGAGCACCTATTTATAATACTACAAATATATATAATGTTTAATATAATATTATTATTGTTAAACAAAATAACATATCTTTGTACTTTGATTTTAAATCTTTACATAAAAATAGTAAATATTGCATTCAATAGAAAAATTTGTTTTAATAATGAACTACTTTGTTTGTAAATTTATAGTATGAAAATATTACTTACCGGAACCACGGGATACATAGGAAAAAGATTGTTGCCAATATTGCTTGCTGAAGGCCACGAAGTTATTTGTTGCGTGCGCGACAAAAAACGAACGGACTTAAGCAATTTCGACGGCGAAAACATAAAAGTTATTGAGCTCGATTTTTTGGATGAGAAATCCTTAGATATCCTTCCCAAGGACATTGATGTTGCGTATTATTTAATCCATTCGATGTCGGTAAGCACCGATGACTTTGATACGTTGGAAGAGATTTCTGCCAATAATTTCCGAAATAGCATTCAAAAAACAAATGTTAAACAGGTTATTTACATAAGCGGCATTGTAAATGAGACCGAATTGTCGAAACATTTATCTTCCAGAAAAAATGTGGAAGATATTCTTGGATCAGGAACCTATAATTTGACCACATTGCGCGCCGGAATTATTGTCGGTTCGGGGAGCGCATCGTTCGAAATAATGCGTGATTTGGTCGAAAAACTGCCCATTATGATTACGCCAAAATGGTTGAATACCAAATCGCAGCCCATCGCCATAAGGAATGTGTTGGAGTTTCTGAAAGGCGTAATGCTCAATGAAGATACCTACAACAAAAGTTTTGACATTGGCGGACCAGAAATTTTCACTTATAAAGAAATGTTGTTAACGTTTGCTGAAGTTCGCAATCTGAAACGAACCATCATCACCTTACCTATTATGACGCCAAAGCTGTCTTCGTATTGGCTATATTTTGTGACTTCAACTTCTTATAAATTAGCCATAAATCTTGTTGACAGTATGAAAGTTGAAGTGATTTGTAAGGAAAATGACTTGGCCGAGCGTCTTAACATAAAGTTAATACCTTATAAAGAAGCCGTTAAACTGGCATTCGATAAGATTGACCAGCAAGATGTGATTTCTAGTTGGATTGATGCACAATCGAGCAACGTGCTTGCCAAAGGAATTTCAAATTTAATTGAAGTCCCAACTTTTGGTTGTTTTCATGACAGGCTTGAAAGAGCAGTTAAAAACGAGAAAGAAACAGTTGATAAAATTTGGGCTATTGGCGGTGAAAATGGCTGGTATTATGGAAATTTTTTGTGGGTTATGCGAGGATTTCTGGACAAACTTGTGGGTGGAACCGGGTTGCGAAGAGGCCGTAAAAGCCAAACTGAACTTTCTGTTGGCGATGCGCTCGACTTTTGGCGGGTTTTAGATGTAGATAAAAAGAAAAAAAGATTGCTGCTTTATGCTGAAATGAAACTTCCCGGCGAGGCTTGGCTCGAGTTTAAAATAGAGAATAACATCTTGTATCAGACTGCAACATTCAGACCATTAGGAATTTGGGGAAGAATTTACTGGTACGCGGTTTTGCCGTTTCACGGATTTATTTTTAAAGGAATGATTGATAAATTAACGGAATAATTATGGGGTTTTACCAATTTAAACAAACGCAAAAAATACAAGGAAACATTGATGATGTGTGGAATTTCATCTCTTCTCCTGCCAATTTAAAGAAAATTACGCCAGATTATATGGGTTTCGACATTACTTCAGGTGATTTACCGGGAAAAATGTATGCGGGAATGATTATTTGTTATAAGGTAAGTCCGCTTTTGGGGATTAAAATGAATTGGCTTACAGAAATCACACAGGTTGAAGAAAAACGTTTTTTTATTGATGAACAACGCGTTGGCCCTTACAAAATATGGCACCATCAGCATCATATTGAACCAACTGAAGGCGGTGTTTTAATGACCGATATTGTGACGTATCAGCCGCCAATGGGCTTTTTGGGTTCCATCGCCAATACACTGATTATCAGAAATAAGTTGAATGAAATTTTTGACTACAGAAGAAATGTGCTCAACGAAATTTTTGGGGAACTAAAATAAATTACTGCAACATTTTTATAGCCGCTTCTGCACAACGTTCGCCGTCCATAGCCGCAGACACAATGCCGCCGGCATAGCCTCCGCCCTCTCCGCAAGGGAAAAGTCCGGCAATTTCCGGATGTTCCAAATTTTCTTTTCTAGGAATATTTACTGGTGAAGATGTTCGTGATTCCACCCCGACAACATTGGCCTCTTCGGTATAAAAACCCTTCATTTTTTGTCCGAATTCCATAAATCCAGTACGCAACCTTCCTCCTATTATTTTTGGCAATAAGGAATGTAAAGGCGCCGATTTTAATCCGGGCTGATAGGAAGTTTCATTCAAACTTGTGGACAATCTTCCTTCCACAAAATCAGTTAAACGTTGCGCCGGGGCAGCCTGACTTCTTCCGCCCGCCAAAAAAGCCAGTTTTTCCAAATCTTTTTGAAATTCCAGTCCTTTTAAAACACCAAATTGTTCGTATTTGTACAAATCTTTATCGGCATTAATTTCCACCACAATTCCAGAATTAGCGAACTTGCTGTTACGTTTTGAAGGTGACATGCCATTAACTACCACTTCTCCGGGCGCTGTTGCGGCCGGCACAATAAATCCTCCCGGACACATACAAAAAGAATAAACCCCCCGGTCATTAACCTGATGCACAAGGCTGTAAGCGGCTGGCGGCAATAATTCATTACGTTGGTCTTCGCAATGGTATTGAATGGAATCGATAATATGCTGCGGATGTTCCACCCTAACGCCCATTGCAAAAGATTTGGCTTTTAGGGAAATATTTTTTCTGTGCAGCAAATAATAAATGTCACGTGCCGAATGGCCTGTTGCCAAAATTAACGTCTGAACAGGCATTTCAGTTCCGTTCTGTAATTGAATTGCCTTTAACTTGTTGTCTTTTATAATGAAATCTGTCACCCTGCTTTCAAAATGAATTTCACCGCCATATTTTAAGATGGTTTCTCTAATATTTTCGACAATTTTAGGCAGTTTATTGGTGCCGATATGCGGATGCGCATCCACAAGAATTTGCTCGGTGGCACCGTGAAAAACAAAATTTTCAAAAACCCTGCGCACATCGCCTCGCTTTAAACTTCGGGTATATAATTTTCCGTCGGAATATGTTCCGGCACCGCCTTCGCCAAAACAGTAATTAGAATCTTCATTAACAATATGAAACTGATTTATGGCACGTAAATCGCGTCTTCTTTCCTGCACTTTTTTGCCTCTTTCCAGCACAATGGGTTTATAGCCCAATTCAATACAACGCAAAGCGGCGAACATTCCTGCTGGACCAAAACCGATGATATGAATTTCTTTGGAGGAGGAAACATCTTTATATATAAATGAATCAATCAAAGTTTCCGGAGCCTGTTCTTGAATATATACGGCAACTTTGTAATTAAAAACAATTTCAGACTTACGGGCATCAATAGATTTTCGCAACACTTTTACAGCGTTGATGTCTTTTTCAGCAATGTTTAGAAAGCGCGCTGCCTTTTTCTTTAAAATACCCTCAAGTTTTTCTTCTTGAATAGGAATCCGAAGCTGAATTTCTTTTACCATATCGGCAAAATTACTCAAATTTTAACAAAAAAACCGATTCGCAGTGTTTGAAATGTTTCAATAAATGCAGAATGCAAACTAAATCACTTTACAAAAATTAATCTATCTTCTTAATTTTTTTCTTCTTTGGCTTTTTTGCAGGCCTTGGCAATACTTCTTCCGGAAATGGGAAAAGTATGGTTGAATTCTTTTCTGAAGCTATATTTGCTAAGGTTTGATAAAGTCTTAATTTAATGGCTGACGGAGATTGATCTATCAATTTTCCTGCTTCAAGCAATTTACCGGCAGCTTGTTCTTCCGCGAGTGCCAAAATAATTCTTGCTCTTCTGGAACGTTCCGCTTCAGCTTGATTGGCCATCATTCGTCTCATATTTTCCGGCAATTGAATATCCTTAATTTTAACATCAATAATTTCAATACCCCAAACCTTTGTTTCCTGTTCAACAATAGCCTTAATATTCTTGCCCATTTCTTCTCGTTTTGATAGGATGGTGTCCAATTCCACTTTTCCGCAAACGTCCCTTAAGGCCGCCTGCGACAATTGTGAAATGGCAAATTTATATTCCTCCACTTCCAAGACAGCTTTCTCAGGATTATTGACTTTATAAAACACAACGCCATCAATACTGCAAGGCACATTGTCCGAAGTCATTACTTCTTGCGATACGATATTGATTGTGATCACCCTAATATCCACAATCTGAATGGTCTCAACAACAGGAATAATCCACCTCAAACCGGGTTCCAATGTTTTAACGAATTTTCCAAATCTAAATTTTAAGGCTCTTTTGTATTCAAAAATAATTCGTATTCCGCTAAGCAAAATCAATCCGAATAGTAATAAAATAAATAGTGATGGATTCATAATTATTTGAGTTAAGTTAATTTGAGGTTATTATCTGTATAAAACAAAAGAGCCTTCAAGTTTATGCCAAAAAGGGAATATAAATTTTCCTCTTTAATTTACGACCTTTTTAAAATTACAAAAATTAAAACTAACAACAAAATATTACCTATGAATTTTGTTTTATTTAAGTCTGATGTCTATTAACAAACAGTTCTGCAGTAATTAATTAAAGAAATAAAAGTTAATCAATAGGTGCTTTTGTTATCCTGCTTACATTCCAATTATTAATACTTAAGGCAATCAAAATACCAATAACTACTAAAATAATTTCACCAATAGCCTATTTAAAGTATTTAGTCGTTTTACCTTCATTGAGAAGGTTTGACGGGTGTTACGGAAGAGTTTAATCATTGTTTCATATTTTTTTTCTGGAGTTCTCAATTTTTTTATGCTTTCCTATCACTTAATTCGTTCTTAATTAGTACTTGCAATTTTTCGGATTCTTTAATAAGGCTTTCAAGCCGTGCCTTTGTATTTTTTAAGTTATAATTTGCATATCCTATCTGGCGAATTAGTCCGTTATATTCTTTTGAGGTTGGGTTAAACAACCAAGTATTATCTTTAATAGCAAATTCAGAACCTTGAGTGTAATAATCTTGCTGCAGCTTAAACCAACCTTCATTAATGTTTGTTTTAAGATGTTTTCTAACCTCATCATTTATCTGTAATATATAATAGCTTTCCCTTTCACACAGTTTGTAATAGGTCTCAATTGCTTTCAAAAGTTCTTTTGAGTCTATGGTATAGAGTCGTCCCGTGTTTTTCATTTCTTCATAGGTTGAAATATAAAGATTTGGCATGTTTTCTGAATATAAGTTTTTAATGACCTTGTCAACATCATTAGGACTGACACTTTTGGTTAAAATTGAAAGTAAAGTATCGTTGCGTTTGATTCTATTTTCATATCCATTTTCAAACTGTATGAGATAGGTTAATCGATTAATATTTAATTGTAACTCATTCTCAATTTTTATTAGCAATCTATTATTTATATTCCTATTTTGACGCTCTTGATTCCAATTATTAATTTGCAACGCTATTAAAATTCCAATAACCACCAATACAATTTCACCAATAGCATATTTAAAGTATTTAGTCGTTTTACCTTCATTGAGAAGGTTTTGACGGATGTTTCTAAAGAGTTTTATCATGTTCTTTTAAATAATTATTAATTTGAGCCAATAAATTTCGAGAATTGTTAAGGGAGTATTCAAGCTCATCTTTGGTTTCCATAAAAAGAATCCTTTTAAAATTGCTTATACCCTGAAATGTTGCTGCTAGATGACTGGGATTTATGTTTTTCCAAACCAAAGAATCTATGAGTTCACCTTGGTCATGAATTTTTGTTGAGCCAAAAGTATAGGTGCTGACGTACGATGTAATCTTTTCTCTATAATCATAAGTGGTTTTTTCTACCCTTTTAGAAAAAGAGAATTTCTTATTGTAAAAATTCTTAATATTTGTCTTGAGCGAGTCAGACAGATTTTCTATCAACCCAGTTTGATTAAGACTGTTATAAGCGTTGGTGTTGTATATAATTTGATTACTCCAATTAGGGTTAAATTCATGGCGCATAATTCTTATTAAGGTGTCGACCGTAGCATTGGGTTTTGCCACTCTAGCTCTTAAAGACTCATTCAATTGATATTGCGCTATGATGAATGGAAACTGCTCTGTTATTAATAAAGTGTCTTGTACCAAATCACTTCTTAACGCTACCAATAAGTTACTAATTTTGGCTTCCGTTTTTCTGTATTCATTCCAATTATTAATCTGCAAAGCAATCAAAATACCAATCACCACCAATACAATTTCACCCAAAGCATATTTTAAATAGTTTGTGTTTCTAATTATTGAGCTATTTTCTGCAATAATTTTTTTACGGATGTTTCTAAAGAGTTTGATCATAATCAGTTAGTCAAATTGATATTCTTTTTTAATAAGCTCTATTAAATCTAAAGCAGTCTCTTTACGTTTATCACAAACGATTTCAGCTATTTTTACGACACCATAGATATATTGTGCACTCGATAAAAGTTCGTTAATAGTTTCTCTATCTTCTGTAATTAGTGTTGTGGCATCCGTATGTTGCTGTTTTCGTTCTTTTAAAATTTTTAGCAAGACTTCGCCATCAAAAACTTTCCCAACCAATTTTAAATAATCGGCCAGCCATAGTATAGCAGCTTCATTGTATTGTTCGAGTTCGGATAAGGAGTTGTAATATTGTGAAATGCCATCAGCAACTTTATGGTTTTTAATAAGTTTTAATTGTCCAGAACTTTTCATTTGCTCAAAAGTACGCTCAACCGGTTGAGCACGACTAAATTTTATGGTCATCATTCTGGCCCAATAACTGGTTTTACTTGTGTGATCTTTTCGTTCAGGACTTTTTAGATAAATCACCAATGAATCAATATATTGATAGACAATAATGTTGTTTTTAGCATAGCTTGAATATATTTTGGTATCGTTTTGTAAGTCTTCCAAAAGGTTTTTCATGTAGTTTCTTTCAATTTTCGTATTTGCTTGTTCTTCATTCCAATTATTAATCTGTAAGGCAATCAAAATACCTATGACCACAAGCACAATCTCACCAATGGCATATTTAAGGTTGTTGGTGGTTTTACCTTGTTCAAGGAGTTTTTTACGGATGTTTCGGAAGATTTTTATCATTGATTTTCATTGTTATCGTTAATTTCTTTTTCAATGTAAGTTATGGTTAATTCAACATTTTTTAAAATTTGAATCAGTTGATCTTTTAGTCCATTATTATTAAAGGATGCTAAAATAAATCCATTTTTGATGGTTTTGTCTTTCAAGGCAATAGAAACATCTTCTTCTGATAATTCTATTTTTACATTCGGATTTAACCAAACTTTTATGCCATCACCATAATCTATGATTCCAGCATAGGAATTGTATAAATATAATTTGTAATCATCATACATATGCTGTCTAACTGCAAATAGTTCTTCATAGGAGGCATTTATTTCGAGCAGCGAATTTCTGATTTCGACATTTTTAATGATTGACATATTTCCTGAATTTACCAACTCTTTAAATGCTATATTTCTCGGATAATGTGCTTCCCAATACAATACATTTGTCCAATGGAAATAATAATCTGAAAGATTTTTTATTTTTTCTCCATCATAATAACTCACCATTATATCTGCTGAAGTGGCTTTACTTATTCTTCTCTCAATTATTTTATTCAAACCAATTTTATCATTTTTCAAGTCCTGAAGAATATTTTCAAGAATGATTAATTCCTGATGATTTATTTTTCGGAATTCATTCCAATTATTAATCTGCAATGCAATTAAAATACCAATCACCACAAGCACAATTTCACCAATGGCGTATTTGAAATAACTGGCAGTCTTACCTTCTTGAAGAAGTTTTTTACGGATTTTTCTGAAGAATTTTATCATTTTTTCTTATTGAATAATTTTTTACCGACGTAAATTAGCGACAAAATTCCAATAAAAATTGCAGTGGTAATCATTTCATTTTTTGTCAGGTTGGAAAGAAAATAGCCAATAATGATTACCGACAGTATTGGAACGGTGAAGCCTCCAGGAATTTTAAAGGTCTTTATTTTTGAATCCCCATACGCTGTTTTTCTTAGCTTGATAACAGCTATCGCAACAACCAGATAAATGATCAATATGGGGGCACTTGAAATAATGGCCAATTGTTTGAATCCGCCAAAAGAGGCAAATATGAATCCCGTAG
This sequence comes from Lutibacter sp., assembly GCA_003516285.1. Taxonomy (GTDB): domain Bacteria; phylum Bacteroidota; class Bacteroidia; order Flavobacteriales; family Flavobacteriaceae; genus Lutibacter. The sequence goes on from DPCK01000007.1 coordinate 21,143, forward strand.
CAGCATAAACTATAATGGCCACATAGGGCGTCAAGTATTTTTTATGCACGGAAGAAAGGATGTTGAACGGGATCACGTTGTCTTTAGCGGCACTATATAATATTCTGGGCGTACTAAGCAACGCGCTGCTTAACGCTCCAAATATAGAAACGCCTGCGCCAATGGTGATTAAAGTCAAACCAATGGGCCCGATAATAGATTTTGCCAATTCACCCAATGGGTTTTCCTGAAATGTTGCCAAAGTTTCTCCTAATACGCCTTGTGCGACTGTTTGAATTAAAATATACAAAATCAAAACACCTAAAACACTTATAAATATGGCGCGTGGAATTGTTTTTTGCGGATTTTTNNGGTAATCATCATTACAAACCTCACCCCTTCTTTAACGCCTTTAATATTAATAAATGCCAATCCTGAAAAAAGCAATAGAAAAAACAAAGTTTTAACCAATTTATGCTGAAAAAGAGGAAAAAAAGAACCAATAATATCCACCAGCGCATTGGCAATGGCAGCATCACTGGATATCATTGAAATTAAAAACAAAACAGCGGCTATAAATCCGGCATATTTTCCAAAAGTCTCTTCAATATAGGCATAAGCACCGCCCGGATGTGTAATTTTACTGCCCACTTCCGCAAAGCAAAGCATCACCAAAACCACCAAAAACCCACAAAACAAATAAGCAAAAATACTCGCAGATCCAAGTCCTGCAGCCACAATTCCGGGAATTACGAATATGCCTGCACCGATAATCGTGTTAATGATGTTGGAGGACAATCCCCAAAGTCCGATGGTTCTTTGTAATGTTACTTTTTGCTCTTGCATGTTTTAAATTTAATTAATTTTTTATGAATCTGAAAAAGACCTTTTTCCATAAAAAAATTAAAATTGAAAATAAATGAATTGTTCACCGCTTCCTTGTGCTATTGCTATCAGCAAAAACATAAAAGCCCAAACAATTCCCAAAACCCAAGGAGATGTTTTTAAAGAAACTTCTTTTAAGGAAGTGTTTCTCATAAACCAATGGCAGATAAACATTAAACCGACCACCACGCAAACTTTTATAATATCGAAGCTTTGCAATATTTTTTCACCATCAGCATTTAAAAACAACATAGAAGTAATCATATTCCAAGCTGTTTTAAATTCTCGGGCCCTAAAAAATACCCAAGTGAAGTTTACGCAAGTAAAAGTTACAAACGCCAAAAACATCCCATTCCACACCGTTATCTTAAAAGGAATATAGCGTTTTTGCAGTTTTTCCAATATCAAATAAACACCATGCAAACCGCCCCAAACCATAAAAGTCCAAGCAGCACCGTGCCATAAACCGCCTAAAAGCATCGTAATCATAAGAGCGGCATACATACGTGTAACGCCATATCTATTTCCGCCTAATGGAATGTATAAATAATCCCTCAACCAGCTTGATAAGGTGATGTGCCATCGGTTCCATAAGTCTGAAAAACCTAACGCTGCATAAGGATACCTAAAGTTATCGGGTAAAACCATTCCTAACATCAGCGCAATTCCAATAGCACAAGTTGAATACCCCGCAAAATCAAAAAATATTTGTCCGGAAAACGCCAAAGTACCAGACCAGGCATCCCAAAAATTCAACACCTTATCCGATCCAAAAACGGTGTCGGCCGTGTCAGCCAATAAAGTATCTGCCATCACCACTTTTTGAAACAACCCAATTGTCAATAAAAACAAACCCCAAATAAACTGGTTTACAGTCGCCTTTTTTTCTTCATAAAATTGAGAAATTAATTCGCCGGCTCTTACGATCGGCCCGGCAACTAATTGCGGGAAGAAGGTAACGTAAAGCGCAAAATCCAAAAAAGTTTTTGCAGGCTGTGTTTTTCGATTGTACATATCTATGGTATAAGACATCGTTTGAAAAGTGTAAAACGAAATTCCCATAGGCAAAATAATAT
>DPCK01000141.1 GCA_003516285.1 Lutibacter sp.
AAAATGACTTTTTCAGTGGCCTCCCAATCGGAATCCCTTTTTTTATTTTAGAAAAATTGTTTATTTTCCTATTCTATTATTACTTCCTTCGCGTCTTTCGTTATTAATTTAACTTCATCAAACCCCATCGTCTTAAATTGGGCAAATTGAGTGGCCGCATCACCTACCACCACATAAACCATTTTAGACTCATCTAAATATTTATTGGCCAATTGCTTGTGCTGTTCCAGCGTCATATTATTAATGGTCGCTTCTTCCTTTTCAATATAGTTAGAAGGTAAATTATAATTGCTTATTTCCTGTAGCATTCCCAATAATGAAGTTTGTGTTTCAAAACGTCTTGCGTTCGATTTAATCAGGGCATTTTTGGTAAATTCTAAATCTTCCTTGCTAATCCCGTTTTTATATTTAGCAATCTCATCTTTAAAAATCTGCACTGATTCTCCTGTTGTATTCGTTCGTACACTTGAAGATGCTAAAAATGTTCCGGGGGTTTTTGAACCACTGAAACCGGTGCGCGCACCATAGGTATATCCTTTTTCTTCTCTCAATATCAAATTTACATTTCCTGAAAATGAACCGCCTAATTTATAATTCATAACTTCAGCCGGATAAAAATCTTTATCTGTTCTTGCCAATCCAATATACCCAATATTAATTACAGATTGTTTGGCATTGGGAATATCCACAAAATATAAAGATGCTTTATCTCTTGTATTTGTGATAGGAAATTCAGGAATCTGAACATTTTTGGCTTTCCAACGATTTTCCAAACCACTAAGATTTTTCAAAATTTGTTCCTTGGTGATATTACCGACAATATTAAACACACTTACTGATGGTGAAAAATTAGCCTTGTAAAATGCCTTTAAGTCCTCCATAGTAATTGCTTCTACCGAAGTTTCTGTGCCACTGGTCGGGTATGAAAAAATATGATTTTCTCCATATAAAATTTTATTAAACACATTGTCGGCAACCACATTAGGATTGGCATCTGATCGTTTAATCTGATTTATGGTTTTGGTTTTTATACGTAAAAATTCTTCTTCATCCCAACGAGGTTCCAATAAAATTTCTTCAATTAATTTTATGGTTTTATCAAAATTTCTAACCAATGTATTTCCTCTTAGGACAATAGACTCATTGTTGGTGTACATATTGATGCTGGCGCCCAGCATTTCTATCTCTTCCTCAAGTTGTTCAGGTGTTTTATTGGCGGTTCCTTCCATCATAATATCTGTCATCAAATTAGCAACACCATTCTTGTTTTTATTGTCTAAAAGATGTCCGCCTGCAATGACCAAACTAAAATTTACTGTTGGAATTTCGTTTTGTTCAATGCCATAAACTTTCATTTTATTGCTTAATGTTGAAGTCCAGCTTTTTGGAATAGATAATTTAGGTGAAATCCCTTGATTGGGTTCTTTAGACCGATCAATTGCAGAAGGTGTTTTTACAATTTCTTCTTTAACATCTACAATTGTTTTAACCACATTTTCCTTAATTTCTTCTTCAACAACTTCAGCCTTTATAGAATTTTCGGTAATTAAATCCAATTTTCCCTTTGGCACAAAACTGGTCATAATATATGGTTTTCCTTTGATGTATTTTTCATATACCCGAATCACATCTTCTTTGGTAACCTTTTTTATATTCTCAATATCTTGTTCAATAAATCCAGGGGTTCCTGCAAATACGTTGTATCGCGCTAACTGGAATGATTTGCCTAAAACACTGCTGATGCCATTGTAAAAACTTGTTTCCAACCCTGCTTTAATTCGCTCTACATCTTTATCGGTTACACCTTCCTTTTCAAATAAGTCGAAAGCTTCAAAAATTCCCTTTTCAACATCTTTTAAATTATTTCCGGCATTTGCTGTAATATTTATATGAAATTCTCCAGCCAATTCTTGTGAATTATTATAAGCGCTCGTTCTGGAAGTTAAATTATTTTCTTTCACCAAAATTTTATAAAGCGGTGCTTTTTTTCCGCTGGACAAAATTTCAGCTAAAAAATCGAGTGCATACGCATCAGCTGTATATTGCTGTAACGTTGGCCATACCATATTTAATTGCGGTGCTGTTGCAAAGTTATCTTCGTGATAAAAACGCTTTGTTTCTGCAATCGTTACTGGCTGTGGCTCCAAACGTTTTACTTCTTCCCTCCTTTTAATTTCTCCAAAATACTTTTCAATCAAAGCTTTGGCATCTTTGATTTCAAAATCACCAGCCAAAACTAAGGTTGCGTTATTGGGTCCGTAAAATCGGTTATAAAATTCCTTAACATCATCAACTGTAGCATTTTGAAGATCTTCCAATTCTCCAATTACCTGCCAGCTATAAGGGTGACCTGCAGGGTAAATATTTTTATCAAGCACCCAATTGGTATGTCCGTAAGGATTGTTATCAACACGCTGTCTTTTTTCATTCTGAACAACTTCTTGCTGATTGTTAAAAGCGGATTCTGTAACGGTATTAATTAAAAAGCCCATACGATCACTTTCTAACCATAAAACTGTTTCCAGCGCATTGTTTGGAACTACTTCATAATAAACAGTACCATCTTTCCAGGTTCCTCCATTAAGTGTTCCGCCAACATCCTGAATTTTTTTGAAAAATTGATCTTGGGGAACATTTTCGGATTCCTGAAACAGCATATGCTCAAATAAATGGGCAAACCCGGTCCTTCCTGTTATTTCTCTATTGGAACCAACACCATATTGAATGGCCAAAGAAACTATTGGATCACTTTTATCCTGATGAAGCACTACATCAAGACCATTTGAAAGTTCATACTTTTCAAATGCAATGGAAAATTTCACATCCTTATTTGAATTTTGTGAAATTCCTTTAAATGAAATTATCATAAAAGATAAAGTCAGTAAAGCTAAAATTGAAGTTTTTAAATTAATTTTTATCATTGTACAATTATTTTTAGATTTCATAAATATACAATAGATTTTTTAATAAATAAATTAGCTTAGATTTAAGCAAAAATTATTTAAGGATTTCATTTTTTGTCAAATCCTTTTTTATTTATATTTTGCGGCATCAATCAAAGTTTATGGCAAAAAATTGTACCCGATTATTCGATTTTGCTTACCACCAATTGGCAACCAATCCGCAGCAAAAGTGTTTTAACACCAAAGTTGGAAATCGGTGGATTTCAACTTCCACCCAAAGTTATATCGATCAGGCGAATTGCATCAGCAGGGCTTTGTTGCGGCTGGGCATAAAACCCAACGATAAAATTGCGGTGGTAACCTCCACAAATCGGGTAGAATGGAGCATTTTAGACGTTGCCGTTTTGCAAATCGGCGCGGTGAATGTGCCATTATACCCAACCATTTCTTCGAGCGATTATCAATACATCATCAATCATTCCGATGCCGTTTTGTGTTTTGTGTCAGATAAAGAACTTGCCGAAAAAGTTTCAAAAATTAAGGATAATACCCAATTAAGGGATATTTATTCTTTTGACACTGCTGAAGGAATTTCAAGCTGGAATGCTCTGTTGAAGTTGGGTAAAGACCAAAGTAACCAGCCTGAAGTTGACTTCTTAAAAACACAAGTTCCAGCCACAAATTTGGCGACCATTATTTACACATCCGGCACCACAGGAACTCCAAAAGGCGTGATGCTTTCCCATAAAAATATTGTTGAAAACGCTTTTTCCAGCGCTAAGGCTTTGGATTTTACACCCGGAAACTATATGGTTTTGAGCTACTTGCCTATTTGCCATATCTTTGAACGTTTTGCCTTGTATTATTATCAGTATATGGGATTTGAAGTTTATTTTGCGGAATCCATTGATAAGCTGGGCGACAATTTAAGAGAAGTAAAACCGCATTTTATTCCAGTTGTACCGCGATTGCTGGAAAAAATATATGACAAAATTGTGGACAAGGGCAGCAATTTAAAAGGAATCAAAAGAATGCTTTTCTTTTGGTCCCTTGACTTGGGCAAAAAATATGAACCTTATCAAAAAAATGGCTGGTGGTATCATTTTCGGCTTAAGATTGCCAATCAATTGGTTTTCAGTAAATGGCGTGAAGCTTTGGGCGGAAACATTAAATTCCTGGTTTCGGGAAGTGCGCCGCTTCAGCCAAATTTAATCCGTGTTTTTACGGCTGCGGGAATTCCTGTTTTTGAAGGCTATGGAATGACCGAATCTTCACCCGGAATTTCCATCAACGATTTCAGAAATAAAGGTTTTAAAATTGGAACNNGATCGCAAGAAAGAAATGTTTAAAACATCGGGCGGAAAATACATCGCGCCAACGGCCATTGAAGGATTGTTGAAAGAATCACGTTTTATTGAACAGGCAATGGTGATTGGAGAAGGCCAAAAAATGCCGGCAGTGATTATTCAGCCTCATTATGAATTTTTATTGGCTTGGGCAAAACGCAAAGAACTGCAATTTGACGGTTCAAATGAAGGCGTGATACAGCTTAAAAAAGTGATTAAACGCATCCAAAAAGAAATTGATTTTGTCAATGAAAAATTAGGTCAATGGGAACAGGTAAAAGCCTTTGAGCTGACACCGGAAATTTGGAGCGTGGAAAATAATATGCTAACGCCCACCTTAAAAATGAAACGAAAAATTATTTTACAAAAATATGGCCATTTGTGGGCCAAAATCTATAAAAATTAATTTTAACGAATGCAACAAGCCTTCTTGTGAATTCCCTTTTATTTTTATACTTTGCGAGTACACTATTCAACCCAAATAAAATGCCAAGAGAAATTACCCGATTGTTCGATTTTGCCTATTACCAACTCGAAAAATACAATTTAGAGCAGGCTTTTACCACAAAATATAATGGAAAATGGGTGTCAACATCCACCCGGGAATATATAGACAAAGCCAACGCAATTAGCCGTGGTTTATTGAGATTGGGCGTAAAACCCGGCGATAAAATTGCCGTTATTACGTCGGCCAACCGAACAGAGTGGAATATTCTGGATATTGGGATTATGCAATTGGGAGCCATCAGCATTCCTATTTATCCGACAATTTCTAAGGAAGAATATGAATATATTTTCAACCATTCAGAAGCCATTTATTGTTTTTTATCCGATTCCGTGCTTTATGACAAAGCAATTTCCGCTAAAAAAAATGCTCCTTTTTTAAAAGAAATCTATTCATTTGAGAAAATTGAAGGCTGCAAAAATTGGGAAGAAGTATTGGCCCTTGGAAAAGACGAAAACAACCAGCCCGAAGTTGAGGCACTAAAAGATATTGTAAAATCAGCTGATTTGGCGACTATTATTTACACCTCGGGAACCACCGGAAAACCAAAAGGCGTGATGCTTTCGCACAACAATATTGTTACCAATGTATTGGACAGTTTTCCCAGATTGCCATTAATTTTAGGAACCACAAGAACCTTGAGTTTTTTGCCGATTTGTCATATTTTTGAACGGATGTTGCACTACTTATACCAGTACTCAGGAACTTCCATTTATTTTGCGGAATCCATTGAAAAACTTGGGGAAAACATCAAAGAAACCAATCCAAATTTAATGTCGGTTGTACCGCGTTTGCTGGAAAAAATATATGATGGCATCATCGCAAAAGGATCTGAATTAAAGGGAATAAAACGCGCATTGTTCTTTTGGGCAGTTGAATTGGGCTTAAAATATGAGCCTTACGGCAAAAATGGTTTATTTTATGAAATGCAATTGGGTATTGCCAACAAGATCATATTTGTAAAATGGCGCGAGGCTTTGGGCGGAAATTTAACCACGATGGTTTCCGGAAGCGCGGCTTTGCAACCACGATTGGCCAGAATTTTTTCTGCGGCAAAAATGCAGGTTATGGAAGGTTACGGATTAACAGAAACATCACCGGTAGTTTCCGTAAATATGTATAAAGAGAATCTTTTTAAAATTGGAACTGTTGGAAAACCTATTGGCAATGTGGAAGTTAAGATTGCTGAAGACGGCGAGATATTGGTAAAAGGCCCAAATGTGATGCTTGGTTATTATAAAGATCCTGAAAAAACGGCAAGTGTTATGACTGGAGAATATTTCCATACAGGAGATAAAGGTGAAGTTGATGCGGACGGATTTCTTAAAATTACCGGCCGCAAAAAAGAGATTTTTAAAACATCGGGCGGAAAATATATTGTTCCTGCATTGCTTGAAAATCAGATGAAACAATCTCGATTTATTGAGCAAATTATTGTGATTGGCGAAGGCCAAAAAATGCCTGCGGCGATCATACAGCCTAACTTTGATTTTCTAAGAAAATGGGCGAAAATTCATCACGAACCAATTCTTCAAAACAATCAGGATTTAATTGAAAATCCGATTGTTATTGAGCGGATTCAGCAAGAAATTGATGAAGGAAATAAAAATTTCGGCAAATGGGAAACGATCAAAAGATTTGAACTGACGCCCGAAGTTTGGGGAATTGACAACGGACTGTTAACGCCGACTATGAAACCTAAGCGCGACGAAATTATTTCGAGATACAAACAGCTGTACAATAAAATATACGAGATAAAGGAATAAGTTATTGGTTATAAGTTATACATTATGCGTTATGCGTTAAATGTTATCGGTTTGAAAAAAAACTTGAAACGTGAAACTTAAAACATTTAACTTTTAACTTTTAATAATTACTTTTACCATCCGAATAAAAAAATAATATATGGAACATTTTGTAGTATCAGCCCGTAAATACCGACCTCAAACATTTGAGGACGTCATTGGGCAACAAGCCATTACAAACACGCTTGAAAATGCTATAAAAAACAATCATTTGGCGCAGGCATTGTTGTTTACAGGTCCGAGAGGTGTTGGAAAAACGACCTGTGCGCGCATTTTGGCAAAAAAAATAAACCAGGCAAGCGGCGGAGATCTTGAGGAGGATTTTGCTTTTAACATTTTTGAATTGGATGCCGCTTCTAACAACTCGGTTGATGACATTCGGAATTTAAACGACCAGGTTCGCATTCCGCCACAAACCGGAAATTACAAGGTGTATATTATTGATGAGGTCCATATGTTATCGGCTTCTGCTTTTAACGCGTTTTTAAAAACCTTGGAAGAACCGCCGGCACACGCTATTTTCATATTGGCGACCACCGAAAAACACAAAATAATTCCGACCATACTTTCACGCTGTCAGATATTTGATTTTAAGCGTATTGGTGTGTTGGATACCAAAAAATATTTAGAAAAAATAGCCATTCAGGAACATATTGAGGCAGAAGATGACGCACTGCACATCATTGCCCAAAAAGCTGATGGCGCCTTGCGTGATGCACTTTCCATTTTTGACCGTGTGGTGAGTTTTTCGGGTAAAGAATTGACACGTAAAGCCGTTACCGAAAACCTGAATGTGCTGGATTACGATGAATATTTTAAAACCACCGATTTGTTGCTCGACAATAAAATCCCGGAAGTTTTGGTTCATTTCAATACCATTTTATCGAAAGGTTTTGACGGAAACCATTTTATCACCGGATTGGCTTCCCATTTTAGGGATTTGTTGGTGAGCAAAGACAAGATTACCATTGAATTATTGGAAGTAGGTGACAACGCCAAAAAGAAATATTTAAGTCAGGCAGAAAAATGTGATTTGAAATTTTTATTGCAGGGAATTGAATTGGCAAACGACTGCGATTTAAAATACAAAAGCAGTAAAAATCAGCGATTGCTGGTTGAACTCGCCTTGATGCAACTGGCCTCTGTCACATTCGACGGAGAAAAAAAAAACAATAAGCCTTTTATAATTTCGGCGGTAGTTTTTAGATCCAAAATCACTAAAAGAAGCAGTGCAAAATTTGTAAAAGAAGAAATTAAGATTGTTGCAAAGCAAGAAATTCAAGTAATAAATACGCCCGCAAAAATTGCCAAACCTAGCGTTGAAATTGTAAAACTTGAGTTGACCAATGCGCCAAGAAGATCTTCCGGCCTTTCCTTAAAAAGTTTAAAAACAAAAGCAGAAGTCTCCAAAATTGAAGTCGATTTTGAAGAAGTTGAAGGTTTGCCTGCAGACGTATTTTCGGAAAGCAAATTATTGCTTCTTTGGGAAGCCTACATCAATATATTGATGGAAGACGGCAAAAAAAGTGTGGCTTCGATTATGAATTCAAATGTGCCGAGCGTTAAAAACGGTATCATCCATTTTCAGTTGCCGAATGCGATGATGAAAGACCAGCTTGATCGGGCTAAATTTCCATTGGTTAAATATTTGCGCGAAAAATTAAACAATTATAAATTGGATGTTGTTGTGGATGTGAATGAAGAAGAAACCAAGAAATATGCCTATACGCCAGATGAAAAATATCAAAAATTGAAAGAAAAAAACAGCGCGATTGAATTATTGAAGAAGACTTTTGATTTGGATATTTAAAAAAATATTTAACCGCAAAGGGCGCAAATCCTATTTTAAATTATTGACTGAACCCGTGTATTCTATGATAAAAACCAATTCAATCCAAATTTGTTTTAACCGCAAGGAACGCAAAGTAAAAATCGCAAAGTGCGCAATTTTGTTTTAGTAAGCATTTGATTACGCCATAAAAATCGTAAACCTGCCGGCAGGCAGGCAGGCAGGTCTAAAATTGTAATTCAATTTGCGTTAGGGAGTGAAGCGGAAAGCCCGACCCGCCAGTTGGCAGGGAACGCCAAAATTAACCATAAATTGATGCCTTATGTTAGGTTTAAAACTTCCTACCGACCCGCGCTGGGTGAACATTGCCGAGAAAAATATTGATGAAATTTTGATAGACCACGCGCATTGCGAGCTAAAAGCGGCTTCAACGGCGAACTCTTTGATTATGAGTTTTCCGGAATATTCGGACCTGGTTACGGAAATGGTTGCGTTGGTGAAAGAAGAAATGAGCCATTTTAAGATGGTGCACGAACGATTATTGAAACGGGATGTTATTTTGGGACACGACCGAAAAGACGTTTACGTGAATAATTTGCTGAAATTTTTCCCGAAAGGCGGCAGCAGAACCACACAATTGGTGCACCGTTTGTTGTATGCAGCACTTATTGAAGCGCGAAGCTGTGAACGCTTTCGCTTACTTTCTGAAAACATAAAAGACCAAGAACTGGCGAAATTTTACCGCGATTTAATGGCATCGGAAGCAAATCATTATACCTTATTTTTAGGTTTTGCCCGGAAATATGGCGACCGTGAAGAAGTGGACAAGAAATGGAATGATTTACTGGATTTTGAAGCCGAATTGATGAAAAATTTGGGAATGCAGGAAACCATTCACGGGTAATTTTCAATTGAAAATTAAAATTTCAGAAAAGAGAAGAAAATAGAGAATAGAAAATAGAGGCTAAAGCCTGAAATTTATAATTACACAAATAAAAAATGTTCAGCAAAGAGGAAGCGACGCAGTTGCGGAAAGAATTTTGGACCAGTTTCGGAAAATCTTTTCCGAGAAAATGGTTGATGTACAATACGCAAATCAAGGATTTCAGCTTTAAGTTTGTGGCGGACAAAAATAAGGCGTTGGTATGTTTGGATATAGAATCGTTAGACAAAAATAAAAATCAGCTGCTTTTTGACCAAGTCTTAGAATTGAAAAGCAATCTTACTGATGATTATTTACCGGATGTTATTTTTGATGAATTTTATCTGCTGGATAATGGTAAAATTATTCATAGAGTTTATGTGAAATACCATCGCGAATTTAATATTCACAATAAAAACACTTGGCAAGGAGCCTATAATTTTTTTAATGAAGCTATGCATCAATTTGAGCTGTTTTATGAGGATTATGAAGATTTTATAAAACAGGCTGTTTATAATTAATAATTAGTGTTAAGTTTAGAGTTTTGAGTTTGAAAGAAAAACACACCCCTAACCCCTCTCAAGAGGGGAATTTTATGTTTTGCGATTTACCGTTGATTTTCTAATTTTTAATTTTTCTTCAATAACAAACCAATAAATACACAATTAAACAAATAAACGGTTAAACAATTAATTAAACAATAAACCGTAATTTTGCAACTATGAACAATTCCATCACAAACGATACCATTATTGCTTTGGCCACCTCATCGGGTGTTGGCGCCATTGCGGTTATTCGTTTATCGGGTGAAGATTCGATTGAAATTGTGAATCGGTTTTTTGCTTCCAAATTTGGCGTAAAAGATTTAAACAAGGTAAAATCACACACCATTCATTTGGGGAATATTGTTGACGGGAATCGGGTCATTGATGAAGTTTTGGTATCTGTATTTAAGAATCCGCATTCCTATACCGGTGAAAATGTGGTGGAAATAAGCTGTCACGGCTCTGTTTATATTCAGCAGGAAATACTGCAAATGTTTATTAAAAACGGCGTTCGAAGCGCCAATGCAGGCGAATTTACAATGCGCGCTTTTTTAAACGGCAAAATGGATTTGACCCAAGCCGAAGCAGTTGCCGATTTAATTTCTTCCAATTCCGCGGCCTCACATCAGGTGGCTTTGCAACAAATGCGCGGCGGTTTCAGCAATGAAATTAAGAATCTGCGCCAAGAATTGCTGAATTTCGCCAGTCTGATAGAACTGGAACTCGATTTTTCTGAAGAAGATGTTGAATTTGCCGACAGGGGGGAATTTAACCGACTGGTTGAAAAAATAAGTTCGGTGTTGAAAAGGCTGATTGATTCCTTTTCTTTGGGAAATGTATTAAAAAACGGGATTCCGGTGGCGATTGTTGGCGAACCAAATGTGGGGAAATCGACTTTGTTGAATGCCTTGTTAAATGAGGAAAAAGCCATCGTGAGCCATATCGCAGGAACCACAAGAGACGCCATAGAAGACGAAATTGTCATAGACGGCGTTGCTTACCGCTTTGTGGATACCGCAGGAATAAGAACGACAGAAGATATTGTTGAAAGTCTGGGCATACAAAAAACCTTTGAAAAAATTGAACAGGCGCAACTGGTTATTTACGTTTTCGATTTGGAAAAAATTAAAAACGGCCAACTTTCACTTTCAGGAATTTTGGAAGAAATTAAAAAGATCAAAGACAACTATCCAGACAAACAATTGTTGATTATTGCGAATAAAGTTGATGTTGCCGATGCCAAATTGATCGAAAAAACAACCGAAGCTTTTCGGAATGTTTCGCTCCTGTTTTTATCGGCCAAAGAGAAAATCGGAATTCACGAACTCACCGCTACCCTCACCCATCTGGCCAACAAAGGCGCTTTAAGCAACAACGAAACCATTGTGAGCAATTCACGTCATTTTGAAGCATTAAACAACGCTTTAAAAGCCATTAAAGAAGTGCAAAAAGGTATTGACAACAACATCAGCGCCGACTTGTTTGCCATCGACATTCGTCAGGCATTGTTTCATTTAGGAGAGATTACAGGCCAAGTCACCACCGAAGATTTGTTGGGGAATATTTTTGCGAACTTCTGCATTGGAAAGTAATTCATTAATACTTATTTGCTAACTATCTCTATTTCTTGTATTTATATAATTATTTTATCACTTATTTGTTGCCAATAACCACTTTTTACGTTATATTTGTTGTCTATTTATTGCCCAATGTTTGATTTTGTTGTCCATTTTTGAACAAAATGTTCAGCTAGTATTAAAACATCAAATTCCCTGCAAATTCCTTTAGGCTGATTTCGGAAAGTTTTGCTTGGAATTTCGCATTGCTGTAACGCACAATTGCGTTGATGTAATTGAGCTGTGCGGTGCGGAATTCAATAGTTGGTATGGTCCCAATCCTGAATTTTTCCATCGTGATATCGAGGTTTTCCTTGGCGATGGCCGCATTGCTTCTTTCTAGCTCGATCAAACTGATATTTGTTAAATAGGTTTGATAGGCGGTGCCCAGCTGTGATGCCAACGTTTGACGTTGCTGCGAAATTTCTATCGTTGTATTTTCAAGCTGGATTTTGGCGATTTTTTCTTGCTGATTTTGGGTAAACCCGTCAAAAAGATTCAGTCTTGCGCTAAATCCGTAGTTCCATCCGCGCGAGTTGGTGCTGGTGGTGAATCCCAAACTGGATTCCGATTCGCTAAAAACATATCCTGTGCTGGCGGTTATGGTTGGATAGCGTGCTGCCTTCACCTGTTTCAGCTGCAGGCGTGCAATATTGTTATTGATGATTTGTGCCTGCAACAAAGGATTCTGCTTTTGAGCCAAAGCTTCCAGTTCAGGTAAAAAAAGTTGCTCGGCCAAGGTTATTTCGTTGATCACGCTAAAATCGATTTTGGTGTCGCGCGCAAGGATTTCATTCAGCCGGATCTTGGTATTCGCAAACAATTCCTTTTGACGCAGGATGGTGGTCAAATCTGTGTTTAAATCAACTTTTGCATTCAACACTTCAAGTTTGGAAGCTTTACCGATCGTAAACCGGTTATCGGCAAGTTTTAACCGTTGTTCCGAAATTACAAGGGTGCTGTCTAACGCCACAAGCTGTTGTTGCTGCTGCACCAGATCATAATAACCGATCATCACATCGCTTACTTTGGTGATTACCGCCTGTTTTAATTGGGCATCGCTCAGTTTTTCCTGTTCCTTCAACTGGCCATAGCGCGCAAACATTTTAAAACCATCAAATAGCGTCCAATCCATCACAACCCCATAATTAAGGCTGTTGTTTTTCGCGTTATCAAGTTCAACGGTGTTTCCGTCGGCGCGGGTTTGTGAACTGTTTTGGATGCTGTTATTGTTGTTTAAGGTAGCGCCGACCGATGGAAGCATTCCTGCATTCCCAACACTTACGCCAGTTTGATTAATTTTTAGCTCGTTGACTGCAATCCTTATCTGGTAATTGTTTTCAAGGGCAATTTTCACTGCAGCTTCCACTGTCAGCAATTCCTGTGAATGGGCTGCTGAAGCGATAAAAAATAGCACAAAAAACGGAAGTAACTTATTCATATAATTGAATTTCAGGTTTGTCAAATTCCGGACGGTGTTTTTTGTCCCTGGACCACATCAGGTACATCGCAGGAATTATAAATAAGGTTAAAACTAAGGAAAACATAGTGCCTCCAATAATGACAACCCCCATCCCTATCCTGCTTGTGGAAGCAGCACCAAGGGCGATGGCGATTGGCAATGCGCCCAAAGCAATGGTAAGACTTGTCATCAAAATTGGCCTTAATCTGGTTTCGGCGGCTTGAAGGATGGCCTCACGTTTTGGCATTCCCTGTTCGCGAAGCTGATTGGCAAATTCCACAATCAAAATCCCGTTTTTGGTTACCAGCCCTATGAGCATAACGGTACCAATCTGGCTAAAAATATTCCAGGTCTGCCCAAACAGCCAAAGGGAAAACAAGGCTCCCGCAACCGCCATCGGAACAGTAAGGATGATGATAAACGGATCTATAAAACTTTCGAACTGCGCCGCAAGGATTAAGAAAATAAGCAATAATGCCAGACCAAATGCGAACATCGTATTGGAACTGCTTTCCACAAAATCCCGCGATTCCCCGCCAAGATCGGTGGTAAAATTCTCGCCCAGCACTTTTTCCTTGATGCGTTCCATAGCATCTATCCCGTCGCTGATGCTTTTTCCGGGGGCAAGGCTGGCCGATACAGTAGCACTCATATACCGGTTGTTGTGATATAATTGTGGCGGACTGCTTTGCTCTTCGGTAGTCACCAAATTGTCGAGCTGAATCAGCAATCCTTCATTATTCCTGACAAACATAGAAGTTAAATCCATCGGGGCAGCACGGTCTTTCTTGTCAAATTGTCCCATCACCTGGTATTGCTTTCCGTTCATCAAAAAATAGCCAAAACGTTGTCCGCTTAAAGAAAGCTGTAAAGTTTGCGCCACATCAAGCACAGAAACGCCCAAACTTTCTGCTTTTTCACGGTTGATGGTTACATAAATTTCGGGTTTGTTGAATTTTAGGTTTAAATCGGTATTGGAAAAAGTGGGATCGTTTCCTGCTTCCTCCATAAATTCAGGAATTTTTTCCTGCAGTTGCTGAAAATTAGGCGCCTGAATAATATATTGGATTGGCATTCCACCTCTTCGACCTACTGATATGGTGGGTGATTCAGACACATTTACGCGTGCATTTGGATACTGCTTTGTCCACTTCGTCAAATCGGCGGCAATTTCATGTTGTGTGCGTTCCCGTTCACTTGGGTTCACAAGGGCAATACGGACAAAGCCACTGTTTACGGAAGAGGATCCAAAACCGGGAGAAGTAACCACAAGACTTACTTTCTTTTCAGGAATGGAATCGTTGATCAATTCGGTAAGCTCATTCATAAAGGCATCCATATAATCATAAGAAGCGCCTTCAGGCCCTGAAATACTTAAGCCAATATAACTTCTGTCATCATAAGGTGCTGTTTCTTTTTTCAGCAAGCTAAAAAATACGCCTATAATAATCAAACAAGCTACGAGAATAGGAAAACTCCACCATTTTTTATCAATAAATACACGAAGTGATTCGGCATAAGACGTATTCATTTTTACAAAATACTTTTCGGTAAAATTGTAGAATTTAGACCTTTCCTGTTTTCCCGGCCTCATTAAATAAGCGTTCAGCATCGGTGTTAAAGTCAATGCCACAAAAGCGGAGATCAATACTGCGGAAGCCAGCACCACCCCAAATTCACGGAACAGCCTGCCCACAAATCCTTCAAGGAAAATTACTGGCAGAAACACCGCCGCAAGAGTTACCGAAATGGAAATTACCGCGAAAAAAATCTCGTTGGAGCCTTTTATGGAAGCTTCAATCGGATTCATTCCCTTTTCAACTTTTTTGAAAATATTTTCGGTCACCACAATTCCGTCGTCCACCACAAGTCCCGTTGCCAGCACAATCGCAAGCAGCGT